>DATLZA010000079.1 GCA_035574235.1 Planctomycetota bacterium
ATCAACATGAGGACGAAGACGTGCCCCGCCGCATCCCCCGCCCGCCGCGCGAACGCCAGAAGCGCCACGTTCACGCCGTCGAGCATGAGCTCCACGGACATCAGCACGATGAGCAGGTTCCGCCGCGCCAGGGCTCCGTACGCCCCCACGGCGAAAAGCGCCGCGCTCAGGATGAGGTATTTGGAAATCACAGTTTCTTCTTGGCCAGAACGACGCCCGCGAACATCGCCACGAGAATAAGCACCGAGATGAGTTCGAAGGGGAGCGGGTGCCCCACGAAAAGAGCCTTCCCCACCGCCTCCACGCCGCCGTATCCCGGAGGAACCGCCGCCGCGGCGGCTTCCCGTTCCCCCAGCCGCGGGTCCGCCAGCGCCGGGACCGCCAGCGCCGCGAAGAGCGCGGCGCACAGGGCCGCCGCGCCCCACCGCGCCGTCGGCGGCATCTCCCGTCCCAGCTCCTCCGGGCCGAGATTCAGCAGCATGATCACGAAGAGGAAAAGCACGAGGATCGCTCCCGTGTAGACGATGACGTGGAGAGCCGCCAGGAAGGGAGCCTCGAGCTTGAGGTACACGACCGCCAGCGCCAGGAAGCAGACGAGCATCCAGACCGCGCTGTACACGGGGTTTCTCCGCGTCACGGTCAGCACCGCGGCGGCCACCGCGATCCCCGCCGTCGCGAGGAAGACGGGGTCGCGCGCCGCATCCCGCAGGACCGCGCCGGCGGACTCAGCGATTGAGAAGCTTGTGGATGTCGTAAATCTTCTCCTCCCGCGACGTCGCGATCCGGTTGAAGGTGGGGGTCAGCTCGATCGCGTCGCAGGGACAGGCCTCCTCGCACATTCCGCAGTAGATGCACTTGAGGAGGTCGATGTTGAAGACGACGGGGATCTTCTCCCGGTCCGGCCAGGGCGAGGGCCCCGCCACGATCTGGATGCACTCCGCCGGACAGGCGGTCTGGCACATGAAGCACGCCACGCACTTCATGCGCCCCTGCTCGTCCTTCTTGAGGCGGTGTTCCCCGCGGTAGCCTTTCCGGGGAACATGCACTTCCTCGGGATAGCGGACGGTCTCCTTGGGCAGAAACATCCGCCGCACCGTGCGCCGGAGGCCCTTGAGCACCGCCGGGATGTACAGTTTCACCATCCAGCGAAGCCAGAGCTGCTTGAGCCGCAGACCCAGCGTCACGGCCGACCTCCCGTCCCTACCCCGATCGCGGCCACCAGCATCACGTTGGCCAGCGACACGGGCACCAGGACTTTCCATCCGAGATTCATGAGCTGGTTGTACTTGAAGCGCGGGAGCGTCCAGCGGATCAGGATGTAGACCATCAGGACCGCCAGAACCTTGGCCACGAAGACCCCGACCGAGAGCGCTCCCGCGGCCCAGGAGGACGCCCCCGGATCCGTCACCCCCGGCAGATGCCAGCCGCCCAGGAAGAAGGTCACCAGAAGCGCGCTCATGAGCACCATCCCCACGTACTCGCCCATCATGAACAGCGCGAACTTGATGGCCGAGTACTCCGTGTGATACCCGCCCACGAGCTCCGCCTCGCATTCCGGCAGATCGAACGGCAGCCGGTTGTTCTCCGCCAGCGCCGAAACGAAGAAGAGGACGAAGGCCGTCACCCCGCTCGGCAGGAGCCAGGGATTCCCCCCGCCGAAGACGTTCCATCCGTTCTCGATCTGGCGGCGGACGATCACCTGCGGATCGATGCTCTCCGAGAACATGACGGCCGTCACGATGGAAAGCGCCAGAGCCAGCTCGTACGAGATGAGCTGCGCGGAGGCGCGCAGTCCCCCGAGGAGCGAATATTTGTTGTTCGACGCCCAGCCGCCGAAGGCCAGCCCGTACACGGCCACCGAAAGGACCGACATCGTAAAGAGAATTCCGACGCTGAGGTCGGCCACCTGGAGCGGTTCGTTTCCTATCCGGTTCCCGAAAGGAATCACGACCAGCCCGAGCGCCGGCGGCACGAGCACCAGAAGCGGCCCGCACACGTAGAGAAACCGGTCCGCCCCCGCCGGCCGGACGTCCTCCTTGAAAAGGAACTTGATGAGGTCGGCCAGCGGCTGAAGCAGGCCCCCGGGCCCCACGCGGTTGGGGCCGATCCGGCTCTGAATCCAGGCGCTGATCCTCCGCTCCAGCAGCACCAGGAGCGGCACCAGGCCCAGCACGAAAAAGCCCAGGACGAAGAGAATCTTAAGCAGGGCGGCCATCGATCCTCGCGCCCCGGGAACCCACCTTCCCGTAATCAAGCCCCGGCATCGCCTCGCGGAACACGGCTTCCGCCGGAAGGACCGCGCGGCGCTCCCCCAGCTCCACGAGCGCCTCCTGCAGCCATTCGATCTCCGGGCGCGCCCCCGGCGGAGGCTCCACGGCCTTGCGCGTCCGCTGAACGCGCCCGTCGCGGTTCACGAACGTCCCCTCCTTCTCCGCCCACGCGCAGCCGGGCAGGACCACATGGGCGGACGGCGTCAGCGCGTTCTCCAGAATGTCCGAGACGGCCACGAATTCCGCCCGGCGGGCCGCCTCCACCAGGCGCGCCGGCAGCGGAACGTCCGGAATGCCGTTGAGCACGACGATGCCGC
This sequence comes from Planctomycetota bacterium, assembly GCA_035574235.1. Lineage (NCBI taxonomy): Bacteria > Pseudomonadati > Planctomycetota > Planctomycetota bacterium. The sequence continues at coordinate 2,588 of DATLZA010000079.1, forward strand.
GCGCGCGCCCGGATTCCAGAAGCTCCGCCGCCTTCGTCCAGCCGGCCGCGACCGCCTCGGGGCCGAAGAGGCGCTCCGCGTACGTCCGGTTCGGCGTCTTGTCGGGTTCGATCGCGAAGCCCCCCGGGAACGTCCGCCGCTCGCCGCGCTCCAGGGTCAGGAATCCCACCGCCTCCGCCCCCAGCGCCTCCATGAGCCTGCGGAAAAGCCAGAGCTCCTCCACCGTCTGGGCCGTCGAAACCACTCCCACGAAGCGCACCTTCCGTCCCGCGGCGGCGATCTCCCGCGCGGTTCCGACGCCGCGCGCCAGCCTCCGCTCCGACGCCACGTACCGGAAATTCAGGCGCCCCTCGTCGCACATCCAGTACTGGTTGACCTCGGGATTCGGCCGAGGCACGAGCCGCTTGATCTCGTTGTCGAGGACCGTGAACTCGACGTTGCACCCGCGGCTGCACGACGCGCAGACGCCCTCCTCCTTCTTGGCGAACCACACGCGCGCCGAGTACATGAAATTCTTGTCGATGAGCGCCCCGACCGGGCAGATGTCCACGACATTCAGCGACAGGGGGTTGTCGAGCGGCACTCCCGGGAAAACATCCACCACCGAGCGGTCTCCGCGGTTGACGACGCACAACTCGCCCGTGCCGGCGACCTCCTCGCAGAACCGGACGCACCGGGTGCACACGATGCACCGGTTGCCCCAGATCCGCACGTCCGGCCCCAGATCCTTGGTGTGCCGGATGACCTTGTCTTCCTCGAAGCGCGAAACGCCCCCGCGGTAGGCGTACGTGAAATCCTGAAGGTCGCATTCCCCCGCCTTGTCGCAGATCGGGCAGTCGAGCGGGTGGTTGATGAGCATGTATTCAAGCACGGCCTTTCGGCCCGCCTGGACCTCGGGCCCCTCGGTCGTCACCTCCAGCCCTTCGGTCACCGGGTACATGCACGACACTTCGAGCTTTCGGGAGTTGGACACCTTCACGAGGCACATCCGGCAGTTGCCGGCCGGAGTGAGGCCCGGATGCCAGCAGTAATGAGGGACGAAGACCCCGTGGTCGAGAAGGACCTTCAGGAGCTTGTCCTTCCCGTCCGCCTCGATGTCCTTCCCGTTGACCTTGATCTTAGGCATGGGCGAGCTCCCGCGCGACGCCGTGGCGGTGCGGGCAGGCCCGTCCGCGCGCGTGGGCCTCGAACTCGGCCCGGAATTTCTGGACGTAGCTGCGCGTGGGCATCGCGGCCGCGTCCGCCAGGACGCAGATCGTCCGCCCGCACATGCCCCAGGCGACCTCGTCGAGCTTATCGATCTCCTCGACGCGCGCCTTCCCCTCCTCGAACTTGGCGGCCAGCTTCTCGATCCATCCGGTTCCCTCGCGGCACGGCGTGCACTGCCCGCAGGACTCGTGGTGGTAAAACCGAAGGGTGTTCCAGAGAAGGTCCGCCATGCAGGTGTCCTCGTCGATGACGATGACCCCGCCGGAGCCGAGCATCGTCTTGGCCGCCTGGAGCGACTCGAAATCGAGCCGGACGGGCGGATCGGCGTGCACCTCGGCGGCCGTGAGCACCGGCGCCGAAAGCCCCCCCGGCACCACCGCCTTGAGCTTCTTTCCTCCCCGAATCCCGCCCGCCAGATCGTAGATCAGCTCCCGCAACGGGATTCCGAGCGGCACCTCGTAGTTCCCCGGCCGCTCCACGTGACCGCACACCGAGAAGATCTTGGGCCCCGGACTCTTCTCCGTCCCCATGGAACGGAACCATACGACCCCGTTTTTCACGATGTGGGTCACCGTGGCCAGCGTTTCGACGTTGTTGACGATCGTGGGACACCGGAAGAGGCCTTCGACGGCCGGGAACGGCGGCTTGATCTTCGGGTACCCGCGGTTTCCCTCGAGCGAGGAGAGGAGTCCCGTCTCTTCGCCGCAGATGTACGCCCCCGCCCCGCGGTGCAGCGTCACCCGGATGTCCCCGAAGAGGCCCGCCGCCTCCGCCTCGTCGATCGCTTTCTGGAGAATCCGGGCGCCCCGGACGAACTCGCCGCGGATGTAGATATAGCAGTCCTTGGACCGGATGGCGTACGCCGAAATGAGAATTCCCTCGAGGAGGGCGTGCGGATCCCGTTCGATGAGAATCTTGTCCTTGAACGTCCCGGGTTCCGATTCGTCCGCGTTGCAGACGAGATAGCGGGGCTTGTCGTTCTTGGCCAGGAACTTCCATTTCTGGCCCGTGGGAAAGCCCGCGCCGCCGCGGCCCCGGAGCCCCGACTGGAAGACGAGTTCGACGATTTCCTCCGGCGGCCGGCCGCTTCCCCGAAGGGCGAGCCACGTGTCGTAGCCCCCCCGCGCCCGGTAGTGGGCCAGGGTCTCGCTCCCCGGCTCCAGAACATGCTTGAGAAGAACCGGGGGATATTTGTGCCGCGGCACGGCGTAGACGGGCTCGGGCGCCTTCCAGGTCCCCTCCCGCATCCGCGCCAGCATCGCCTCGACGGATTCCGGCGTCACCCGGTCCACGTAGTCGCCGTTCACCTGCAGGCACGGCGCGGTGTCGCAGCTCGCCAGGCACTCGACCTTCTTGAGGGTCACGGGATCGTCGGGGCGCAGGAGCGACCTCAGGTGGTCGTGGATTTTTTCGCTTCCGCGCAGGGCGCACGGCACGGTGGAGCAGAATTCGACGACGTACTTCCGATCCGTAGGCCGGCGGTAGTGCGTGTAGAACGTGAAGACGCCGAAGACCTTCGCCGGCGGAAGGCCCAGAAGCCGGGCCACGTGGATCATTCCTTCCTCGTCCACGCACCCGAACTCGCGTTCCAGAAGCCGCAGCGCCGGAAGAAGCGCCGCTTCGCGCCGGGGATAGCGGGCGCAGATCCGTTCCAGCTCCTCTTTGACGGCGTCCGTGAACTCTCGGGTCACCGGTCGAGTTCCCCCGCGATGATGTTCAGACTGGACAGGACGGCCACCACGTCGCTCAAAAGCCCGCCCTCGCACATGGCCGGAAACGCCTGGTAGTTGTAGAACGAAGGCGGCCGCACGCGCCAGCGGTACGGCCGCTGGCTTCCGTCGCTGACGAGATAAAATCCGAGTTCCCCGTTGGGCGCCTCCGTGCAGGAATAGACCTCCCCCTTCGGAGGGCAGACGCCGTGACCGAACATGTAGTTCTTAAAGTGGTAAATCAGCCCCTCCATCCCCCCCGAGGGCGTATTCAGGGCGCTCTTCGGAGGGATCACGATCCGGGGGTCGTCCACCCAGACGGGACCTTCGGGCATGGCGCGCAGCACCTGATCGAGAATCCTGAGCGACTCGCGCATCTCCCGCATCCGGACGCGGTAGCGGGCGAAGACGTCCCCTTCCTGCTCCGTCACGACGTCGAACGCGTATTTTTCGTAGCCGAGATAGGGCCGCGCGCGGCGCACGTCATAGGGAACCCCGGCCGCGCGAAGGAGCGGACCCGTCAGCCCGTAGCTCACGCAATCGTCCCGGGAAAGAATGCCGACGCCGCGCGTCCGATCAAGGAAAATCCGGTTCGTGTTGAGCATGTCCTCGATCTCGTCGAGGACCTTCGAGCACTTGCCCATGAACGTGCGGCACATCTCCTCGAAATCCGGGGGAACGTCGCGGAGCAGTCCGCCCACGCGCGTGTACGAGGTCGTCAGGCGCGCGCCCGTGACGTTCTCGAAGATGTTGTAGAGGTTCTCCCGCTCGATGAAGGTCCAGAGCATCACCGAGAAGGCCCCCAGGTCCATCGCCTGCAGGCCCACCGAGAGGATGTGGTCGGCGATGCGCGACAGCTCGCAGAGGGCCACCCGGATCGCCGCGCACCGCGGGGTGACCTGGATCCCCATGAGCTCCTCGACCGCCACGGCGAAGCCGACGTTGTTGCAGAGGGGCGACAGGTAATTCATCCGGTCCGTGACCGTGACGGTCTGATTGTAGGTCCGATACTCGGAGATCTTCTCGAAGCCGGAGTGGAGATAGCCGATCTCGGCCTCCAGGCGCAGGACGCGCTCGCCGTCCAGCTCGATGATGGACCGCAGCGTGCCGTGGGTGGCCGGATGCTGGGGTCCGAAGTTGACGATCATCCGGCGCGTGCCGAGATCGCCTTCTTCCTCCTCCTCGATGAGGAGCGCCGGCCGGCGGGGCGTTTCGTCGCTCACGGGACGTACCTCGGAAAGTTCATGCGCTCGCCGCGGCCGGTGAGAGGATAATCCTTCCGGAGGGGATGGCCTTCGTAGTTTTCCGGCAAGAGGATGCGCTTGAGGTCCGGATGTCCCCGGAAGCGGATCCCGAAAAGGTCGTAGACCTCGCGCTCCGCCCAGGGGGCCGCCTTCCAGAGGGACGCGGCGCTGTCGATCTCGGGATCGGCTTCCGGAACGAAGGCCTTCAGCCGCGTGCGGACGTTGGCCTGCAGGCTGTAAAGGTTGTAGACCACCGCGAACCGTTCGGGCATCCCCTGATTAAAGTAATCGACGGCCGTCAGGTCGGTCAGCATGTCGAAGCCGCACTCGTCGCGCAGCAGACGCAGAATGTCCAGAATGCGGTCGCGGCGGACCTCGACCCAGCGCTGGCCTGCGTGCTCGCGCACCGCCAGCACCTGGTCGGCGAACCGCTCCTTGACCTTCTCGATCGGATCGTCCATCGGTTTCGGAAACGCCGGGCGGGCCCGGCGCGCCTCAGGGCTTCGGGGACGCGGGTTTCGGGCGCTGCGTCCGGCGCTCGATCTTCTTCTGGATCTCCAGGACCGCGTCGATGACGCTTTCCGGCCGCGGCGGACATCCGGGAATGTAGACGTCCACCGGGATGAAGCGATCGATCCCCTGGATCATGGCGTAGTTGTCGAAGATGCCTCCGCAGGAGGCGCACGCGCCCATCGCGATGCACCACTTCGGCTCCGGCATCTGTTGCCAGATCTTCAGGAGCACGGGCATCATCTTGAGCGAGATGCGCCCGGACACGATCATGAGATCCGCCTGACGCGGCGAGAAGCGGATCACCTCCGCCCCGAACCGCGCCAGGTCGTAGCGCGACGAGAGCGTCCCCATCAGCTCGATCGCGCAACAGGCCGTCCCGAACGGCATGGGCCAGAGGCTGTTCTTCCGGCCCCAGGCGACCACCTTCTCGACGGTCGTCGTCAGGACGCCCTCCGGAGGAAGCAGGGTCTCTACTCCCATTCGAGCGCCCCCCGCTTCCACAGGTACGCCAGGCCGTACGCCAGGACCGCCACGAAGACGCCCATCTCCACCAGTCCGGCGGGACCCAGCTGCTTGTACAGCACCGCGTAGGGAATCATGAAGACCGTCTCGATGTCGAAGAGAATGAAGAGGATCGCCACGAGGTAAAAGTGCACGCTGAAACGCCGGCGGGCGTCCGACAGAATCGGGACGCCGCACTCGTACGGATCGAGTTTCTCAGGCTGCTCGCGGCGCGGACCCAGCAGGCGGGAAAGGTTCACCAGGACGACCCCAAGTCCGACGACCAGGGCCGCATAGACTGCCACAATCGTCCACTGGTCCATGGGGTTTCCTCGGTGTTGCGCTATTCAAGCAAAAAGGCATCCTCGAGTCAAAGGTTGGGGCGGCGGGCGCCTCGCCCCTCGGCTGGCTCCCGCGGCGCGGAAGCGATAGAATGGAGCCGGTGAAGGAAAGCCTCCTCTACGACAAGCTCCCCGGCCGGAAGGTCCGCTGCAACGTCTGCGCCGTCCGATGCGTCATCCCGGAAGGCGACCGCGGCGCCTGCCGGACGCGTCTGAACGAGAACGGGACGCTCTATACCCTGCTCTACGGACTGACGAGCTCCGTGTGCGTCGACCCCATCGAGAAGAAACCTCTTTATCACTTCTATCCGGGCACCCGGATCCTCTCCATGGGCACCCGCGGCTGCAACTTCCGCTGCCCGGGATGCCAGAACTGGGAAATCTCCCACGACGCTCCCGACCGCTTCGGCGAAAACCTGGAACGGATGGATCCCCGCGAGAGCGCCCGCCTCGCCCGGCGCCTGGGATGCCAGGGCATCGGATGGACGTACAACGACCCGACGATCTGGCTCGAGCACACGCTGGAGGCCATGCAGGAGGCGCAGGCCCTGGGACTCTACACCGCCTACATGACCAACGGATACGCCACCGAGGAGCACCTGGAGCTCATCGGACCGTATCTGACCGCCTGGCGCGTGGACCTCAAGGGCTTTTCCCGGGAATCGTACAAGCAGGTCACCGGCCTGGCCCGCTGGGAACCCGTCCTCGAGATGACGCGACTGGCTTTCCATCGCTACCGAATGCACGTGGAATGCGTGACGAACGTCACCCCGACGATTAACGACTCCGAAGAGATCGCGCACGGGATCGCCGCCTGGATCCGAGAGAATCTCGGCCCGTTCGTGCCCTGGCATGTCACGCGATTTTTTCCCTACCTCGACCTCTCGCACCTGCCCCCGACGCCGATCCGGACCCTCGAACGGTTCTGCGAAATCGGCCGCCAGGAAGGGCTCAAGTACGTCTACATCGGCAACGTCCCCGGCCATCCCTGGGAGGATACGTACTGCCACGGGTGCGGGAAAGCGGTCATCCGGCGGCGGGGCTTCGCGGTCGCTCAAGCGGACCTCCGGGACGGCGCCTGTGCATCCTGCGGAACCGTCATCCCCGGGCGCTTCCAGACCCGGATCGACGCCACGACCGGCGAGCGAATCCCCGTCCTATATACATGAAGAGAAAGGCGAAGAGCGAAGGACGGGGAATCCCCCTCGCCGCCGCTCCAGGACGGAAGGGCTTCCTTCGTGACTTGATTCCCTGAACGGTTCCCGGAAGGATTTGCGGAAACTCGATCCCATGCCGGCCAAAATCTACTGCCCCTGCGGCCAGAAGCTTTCCGTGAGCGACGAGCTGCTCGGCAAGCACGTGCGCTGTCCGAAATGCCGCCGCGTGCTGGTCGCCCCTCAGCCGCTCCTCAGCCACACGGAAATCAACGAGCCTCCGGAGGACGAGGCGGAAACGAAGAAGATCCCGCCGGCGACGTCCTGACCGGGTCTTCGGCCAGCACCCTCCGGGCCGTCGCCCGGCCGTCGCGGACGCAATCCGGGATCCCGATTCCGTGGAAGCCGCTGCCGGCCACGTGAAGCCCGCACGGAAGCCGCTCTTCGAATTCCCGCATCCGCCGCTCGTGGCCTACCGCGTAGACCGGATTCCGGCGCGGCCAGACCCACGATCGCGCGAAGAGCGGCTCCTCCCGGAGCCCCAGAATCTCCCGCATCTCCTCGCGGGCGACCTCCTCCGCCCCCTCCCCTTCCCCCTTCACGAAACACCGCACGAGAAGGCGCCCCTCGGGCGCCCGGCCCTCGAACTTGCGCGACGACCACGTGCAGGCGAGAATCCGCCGCCCTTCGCTCCGCGGCACGACGAATCCCGATCCCTCGGGCACGTCCCCCGCCGCGTATCCAAGCGAAACCACCGTCGTCGAGACGTACTTCACCTCCGGAACGCCCGGCCAGAGCCGCGCCGCCTCGTAGGCCGGGACGGCCAGGACCACCGCGTCCGCCTCGATCGCCCCGTCGGCCAGCCGCACGCGCCAGGAAGGCTCCAGGCCGAGCACCTCCTTTCCCGTCAGAATCGTCACCCCCTCCAGGCGCGCCACGAGGCGGTCCACAAGTTCCCCGATCCCGCCGCGCAGGGAAAGAAAAGGGCTCACGTTTCCCGAGGGAGGCGCCCGCCGGAGCGCCCGGATGAGGCTTCGATGTTCCCGCTCCATGTCGGCGAACCGCGGGAAGGTCGCCCGAAGCGAGAGTTCCTCCGCGGAGGCGACGTAGATCCCCGCCATCAGCGGCTCCGCCAGCTTTTCGAGCGCTTCCCGCCCCAACCGGCGGCGGACGAACGAGGCGAGCGATTCGTCCTCCACGTCCGGACCCCTCGGGAGCACGAGATCCATCGCCATCCGAAGCTTGCCGCGCCAGGAGATCAGGCCGCTTCTGAGGAAAGGCCCCATCTTGGAGGGCACCGTGAGGAAGAGGCCCTCGGGCAACGGATGGAGCGACCCGCCCGAAAGGACATAGACCCGCCGCGCGCGCGAAGGGATCAGGCGATCCGCCAGCCCCAGCTCCTCGCAGAGCTCCCGCGCCCACGGTTTGGTCGCCAGAAAGGAGTCGGGCCCCCCTTCGACCAGGAATTCCCCCACGCGCTCGGTGCGGACGACGCCGCCGAGCCGGCGGTCGCGCTCCACGAGCGTCACGCGGGCCCCTCCGCGGGACAGCTCGTACGCGCACGCGAGGCCCGCGATCCCCCCGCCGACGACGACCACGCGCTTCACGCGAGATGCTTCCTCACCGCCCCCGCCATCGCCTCGACGAGGAGCGGATGGGCGTTCGGCATCGGCAGCCGCTCCCAGACGAGCCCCCGCGCCTCCGCCTGCTTCCGATGAAGAATGTCGAGATCGTACAGAATCTCCACATGGTCGGAGACGAAACCGATGGGCGCCACGCTCACCCGGCCGCGCAACGACCCCAGGACTTCCGGAATCTCGGGGCCGAGCCAGGGAACCGGCGACGGACTGCGCGACTGGTAGGCCAGAGCGTGAGGCCCCGAGGCGATCGCCCGGACCATTTCCGCCAGCTGGGTGGGATACGGCTCCGCCCCCTCCGCGGGAATCGAGTGCGCCGTGAACAGCACGAACTCCCGCCCGCGTGTCGCCTCCCTCCAGTATTCGAGAAGCGGCGGCTCCAGATGCCAGTGGGACACCAGCGCGCAGGGCATCCCCGTGCGGCGGAGCTCTTCGTGATACGCCCCCACGCTCACCCGCGCGTACTGCGGCGCCAGAGCCAGCCCGACAAGCCGTTCCACTCCCTCGCGCCGCGCCTGCTCCACCGCCTCGCGGATGGTCGGCCGCCAGTGGCGCATCCCCACATACACGGGAATCCCGAGTTTCTCCTGAAGCGCCTGGGCCTGCCGCCGGGTGACCTCCAGGAGGGGCGACCGCCCGCCGATCTGCCGGTAACGGTCCTGGAATTCCGCCACCAGAGCGGGTGTCGGCGGCCGGCGCGTCAGAATCCCCCGCAGGAATTCCTCCATGTCTTCGAGGCGGTCCGGCGACCCGTGCGCCATGAGGAGAACGCCCGTCCTCATCGACGTGTCCTCGCGTGCACGTGCTCGATCACGGCGGCGACGTTTTCCTCGGGCGTTTCGGGAAGAATCCCGTGTCCCAGGTTGAAGACGTGTCCCGGGCGGCCCGCGGCCCGCCGGAGGACATCGTCGGTGCGCTGAAGGAGCTCCTCGCGGGATCCCAGCATCGCCTGAGGATCCAGATTCCCCTGCACCGCCACGCCGTTTCCCAGACGCGCCCACGCCTCGTCGATCGGCCGCCTCCAGTCCACCCCGATCGCGTCGCCGCCCGCCTCGCGCATGAGCTCGAGAAACTCCCACGTCCGCGTCCCGAAATGAATCGACGGCACCGGCAAGGAGGCAAGGATCCGCCGCGAATACGGAAGGACGTGGCGCCGGTACTCCTCTGGGGAAAGGACCCCGACCCAGCTGTCGAAAAGCTGCACGGCGTCGGCGCCCGCGGCCGCCTGGGCCTTCAGATGCGCCGAAACCGCGTCCGCCAGCTTGTCCATCAGGCGCGGCCAGGCCGGGGTCGCCATGAGCGCCCGCGTGCGGGCGTAGTCCTCGGACGGTCCGCCTTCGACGAGATAACTCGCCAGCGTGAACGGCGCCCCCGCGAATCCGAGAAGCGGAACCCGGATCTCGCGCTTGACCATCCGGATCGCCTCGAGCACGGGGCGAAGATCCCGGTCCGGCTCCACGGGGCGCAGCGCTTCGACGTCCCGCTCGGTGGCGACCGGATTCCGGATCGCGGGCCCTTCGGAGCGAACGAACTCCACGCCGATCCCCATGGGTTCCAGAAGAAGCAGGATGTCGCTGAAGATGATCGCCGCGTCGAGATCGGGGAACCGCCGGAGCGGCTGAAGGGTGACCTCGGCGGCCAGCTCCGGAGTCCGGCAGATCTCCAGAATCGTGTGCCGCCGGCGGACCTCCCGGTAGGCGGCCATGTACCGGCCCGCCTGGCGCATGAACCACACCGGAGTGCAGTCCACGGGCTCGCGGCGAAGCGCCCGCAGAAGCCTCACCGCAGGAGCCTCCGCACGTATTCCTTGAACCCGCGCATGTCGTCCGGCGGCTCGCCCGGACCCAGAACCAGCGGCCCGTCTTCCGGCGCCGGCCGCAGCCCGTGGCTTCCGCGCACGCGCGACGCGTCCAGGGGAACAATATCCATCCGGTAACGGAATCCCAGCTTCTTCTGGGCCAGGCGGAAGAGCGCGCGCGCCTTCGAGGTCATGAAAAGCTCGCACGGATCGTAGCCGGGCTTCCGATGGATGTCCACCGTGGGGGCGAAATCCGGAGCGCGCGCGTCGTCCAGCCAGTAGGGGTAGGCGAACCAGGCGTCGGGTTCGGCCAGCGCCACCAGCTCCCCCGACCGCGGATGATCCAGCTCCAGCTCCCGGGGTTCCGCCACGCGGTCCACGCCTTCGAGCCCCTCGAGAACGCGGCGAACCTCCTCCACCGGCGCGCCGCGGAGATAGACGTGCGCCAGCTGATGGTCGGCGACCGCGAACGCCTCCGATCCGAACGTGTCGAGCATTTCCCCGAAGGGGCCGTCGCGCACCGCCAGCCACCCCTCGCGCCGCAGCGCCCGGTTGATGTAGACCGGCTTCGAAACGGGCACGAGGCCGTATTCGGAGACCACGACCACCTGCGCCCCGATCCGGCGCGCCGCGTCGATCACGATCCCGGCGCAGGCATCCGCCTCCGCGACCCGGGCGGGATCTCCGGGGCCGTGGCGCTGGTAATCGTAATCGAGATGCGGAAGATAGACGAGGGTGATTTCCGGCCGGCGCTCCTCGAGCACAAGCGCCGCCGCGCGCGCGATCCACCGGCTGGAGGCCAGTCCCGCCGCCGGCCCCCAGAAAGCCGGAAAGGGGAACGGTCCGAGCCGCGCCTCGAGATTGCACTCCGTGCGGTCGATGATCCCGAAGACCTTGGATCCGTCGCAGCCGTAGTGCGGCTTGGGGGTGACGCTCCACGCCACGGGGGCCCCCTGGTTGAACCACCAGAAGATCTTCGCCGTGCGGAAACCGGCATAAAACGGTTCCCCCTGGAGGAGCGAAAAGGACTGCTGCCAGAACCGCACCTCCAGGGTGTCGCGGTACAGCCATCCGTTGCCCACGATGCCGTGCCCCGAAGGGGCGAGTCCCGTCAGCATCGTGGCCTGGGACGTCAGCGTCACGGCCGGAAGCGGGCTCTTCCACGGACGCGCCCGTCCCAGCGCGGCGATCCGCGGCGCGGAGGCCAGAAGACGGGGCGTCAGACCCACGACGTTCAGGATGCACAGGGAAGGCATGGCCCGAAGTATACCATGACCCGATGGGGTCTCCGACGCCTTCCCGCCCCCGCCGGAACGTCCTCGCGCGGGCCGCTTGCCTCCGGCAGACGAACCGGATAATCTGAGCGCCATGAAACTCCTGGCCGCGACGCTCCTGGCGGCGGCTCTTTCCGCCTGCGCGGCTTCCGATCCCGATCCGCGCCCCGTGGCGATCGACCCGGTGTGCCTGTGCAACGGAGACCTGGGCTGCATCCGCGTCCGCGTGGACGAGCGCACGCCGCGGGCGGAATACGCGGGCCGGACGTATTATTTCTGCGCCGAGTCATGCCGCGAAGCCTTCCTCAAGGATCCGGCCCGTTACACGCGCCCGGAGCCGGGACGCTGAGGGCCCTTCCGGCCGGACCGGACGATCTGGACCTCTTCGACTCGCTCCGCGAGCGCCGCTGTCCCCCCGGCCGCTTCATCGGCGACGGCTGGCGGGTGGTCTCCAAGATGATCGAGCGCGGGGCCGCGGAACGCATCCTTTGTACGCCGGAGTGGCTCGAACGCCTGGCGCCGCTCCCCGGCGTCGAAATCCGGACGGCTCCGAAGGAAACGCTCGATCGGCTCGTCGGTTTCCGGCTGCATCAGGGAATCATGGCTCTCGGGCGGATTCCGCCAGCTCCGCCGCGCGTGGAGGGAACGCTTCTGGTGGCCCTCGACGGACTTTCGAACGCGGAAAACGTGGGGGCGATTCTGCGAACCTGCGCGGCCTTCGGGGCGGACGGCGTTCTCGTGGGTCCCACCACGGCCTCCCCGTGGCTTCGCCGCGCCGTGCGGGTGTCGATGGCCGCGCCGCTGCAAGTGCCGGTTCACTTCGTGCCGGATCTTCCGGAGGCGCTGCGTCCTCTGAACGCCTGGGCGGCCGACCTGCGCGGCGAGCGCCGGTCCTATACGGACGTCGATTACACCGCTCCGGTGTGTCTGGTCCTCGGCGGCGAGGACAAGGGAGTGACGCCGCCGGTCCGGGCGGCCTGCCGCGGAGCGATCGGGATTCCGATGGCGCCGGGATGGGACTGTCTGAACGTGGCGGCCTGCGCGGCGGTTCTGCTGGCGGAAGCGCGCCGCCAGCGGGCGGCGCGCGTTACTTGATCCAGCCTTCCTTGCGGGCGGCCTCGAGCGTGGCTTCCGGCGACGCCAGAAACTCTTTCCGGCAGGAATTTCAGCAGACGTAGTAGGTCTTGCCCTGGTAGCTCACCTCGATATCCCCCGTGCCGCCGGTGACGACGCACTTGGGGCGCTCCGCGCGCACGAAGGGGACGCCCTTCTTCGTGAACTGATAGGAGAAAACGGGACGCCACGCCTTGGCGCCCGCCTCGCGGCGCTCCAGGGTGCCGAGGAACCGGTTGTCCCGCAGGAACTGCAAGGTCAGCCGCTCGCGGCCGCCGGAGGAGTCCTGGGACTCCTCGAGCTTCAGCTCCCGCCCCGCCCAGGACCCTTCGAAGACGGCGGGCGCCCCCGAGACGCGCACCGTCTCCAGGCGGTACACCTTTCGCGTCAGGTCGTAACCGAGGACGCCTTCCTTGAAGACGCGGCTTCCCTTGGCCGAAAACCGGAGGGCATAAAGATCCCCTTCGATGCGATACTCCCAGGCCTGCTCCTCTTCCCAGGACTGATCCCGCCGGATTTCGTCCGTGACCAGGACCTTCCATTCGCCCACGAGAAACTGCACGGGGCGCATGGCTTCCTTGGTCGTGCGGGGCTCCCCCTGGAGCGCCAGCAGCGCCAGCGCGAAGGCGGCCTTCATGCCCTTTTAACCCCGGAGCCGGGCCGACGTTGCGGTCACTTGCTCTCTTTGAGCTTCTTGAGGGTTTCTTCCTTCTCCTTGAACCACTTTTGCGCCTGGGGCAGCTCGCCGAACTTCGCCTTGAGAGCCTTGAAACCCGCCTCGAACGCGACGGCGTCCTTTTTCTCCTCCGCGCAATCCATGAGGAGGATCCAGTAGGCCTGCACGGCGTCGTCGGACGTCGGAGCGGCTTTTCCGGCCTTGTACATCTCGTAGAACTTCTTCCCCGCCTGCTCGGCGCCCTCGTCGTTTTGAATCGCACGCACCGTTTCAAGGATCGTGGCGTTGGTCAAGGCGACCTCGAACCGGGTTTTCTGCTCCGCGGAGAGCGTGCCGAGCCCCCCGACCTCCCGTTCGGCGTCGCCCACCTTCGCGTGGCCCAGGTCGAGCCGGGCGATCAGGTAGTCGAGCTTCGCCCCGGGGTCGCCCGTCTCCGCCTTCTTGCGAAGCTCGAGGAACGCCCGGACCTTCTTGCCCGTCTCGCGGAATCCGTCGGCATCCCGCGCGCCCTCGTGCTTGGCCAGGACGTTCCCCTCGGCGTCCAGGAAGACGAGGTACGGGAAGCCCATTCCCCCCTTCTCCATGAGAAGGTTCTGGTGCTTGTCCCCGGGAACGCGGGACATGATGTTGCAGTAGAGAACGTAATCCTTGGAGAACTCCACGAACGCGTCCGTCAGGAGGGCGCCGCCCTCCAAAGCGTTGCAGGGGGGTCAAGGCGCGTAAGAGCGCGTGAAGTAGGCGAAGATGACCCGTCCCGTCTTGCGGCTCTCCTCGAGCGCCTTGTCGTAGTCCGTGATCCAGGCCGCCTTGGAAAGGAAGGGGGACTTGAGCTTCTGATCCCGTTTCTCCTCGAGCGACTGCTGGGCCGCCGCGGCGGACCCGAGCGCCAGAAGCGCCAGCGCTCCGCGGAAAAGATGTCTCACAAGCGTCTCCTTAAAACCCCCGTCATCCTACCCGGTGCCGTCCGGAAAGAAAACAAGAGTTCCGCGGGATTCCCCGTCGCGCAGGAGAACCGCCGCCGGGACCGGACCCCGGCCCTCCCGCGCGCGCCGGTTGGCCCGGCGCCATTCCCCCAGCGGATCGGCCGCTTCCTCCAGCCGGTAGCGTCCCTCCGCGACGCGCCCTTCGGCCAGGGCGCGCAGGTCGTCCGGCCCGAGACCGGGGCCCGATCCCCGGTCTTTGCGGTAATAGCCTCGAACCGCGCCCAGCCGAAACGCGCCGAAGTCCCGGTTCTCCTGCACGCAACGCCGTTCCGCCCGGGCGAGATCGCGCTCCCGCTGCCGGGCGGCGCCGGCCCGGATCGCTTCCACGATGCGCCGCAGGCGCGCCCGGTCCACTTCCTCCGCGTCCAGGTACCCCCGGAGAAACCGCAGGCGATCCGTCCGCGAGAGACGCGGGATGCGGTTCATCTTGGCCAGCGCTTTCCAGCGCGCTCGTTCCGGAACCCGACCCCCGTAGATTTTCAGATGCTCGAAGTCGATCAGCCGGAAACGGCCTTCCCGCACGAGAACATTGGTGGGGTTGAAGTCGTACTGGGTGATCCCCGCGTCGTGAAGCCGCCGGGCGAAACGCCCGTACGCGCGGCAGAGGCGCCGCCGCTCGGCGGGAACCGTCGCGTCCGACAGAAGGACCTCCTGAAGCTGCGCCCATCCTTCGAGCTTCTGGAAGGCCACCCACGGCGCCGGGCCGCGATCCCGCGCCGCCGCCACGGGAACGCAGGGAATCCCCCGCCGGACGACTTCGCGCGAGCGCGCGAGTTCCCGTGCCGCCTTGGAGCCCAGGACGGCCCCCTTCAGGCGCCGCAGCGCGGAGCCCGGCTTGTAGAACTTCACGAGATACGTCCGGCCGCCCCAGGAGTATTCCACCGTGCGCTTGCGCCGCAGGTCCTTGACGACACGGGCGCCGGCCGATTTGCGCTCGAAGTCGTGGAAGGCCTCCAGATGCTCCTCGTCCGCCCGCGTTCCGTCCCTCAGGGTCGCGGTGCGCGGCTCCGCCTCGCCCGAGAGTCCCCATCCGCGCGGGCCCCCGCAGAGCTGCCACCCCAGCACCGCGGCGGTTTCGATCCACCGCTGGGGCACGCCCGGCGCCCAGAGCGTCAGGGTCTGGCCCAGCAGCTCGAACAACGTCCGGACCGGAAAGAGCGCCCGCAGAACGGGATAGGCGGCCGGACGGTTCTTCCGGAAGAACGTGAAGAGGGAGCGCGTGTACTCGATCCGCGCGCGGATCCGGACGCGGTCGCGGGTGCGTCCCTGGAGGTGGACGACCCGCGCGGACGGCACGAAGACCACGCGCGCGCCCGCCCGCCGCGCCCGCAGGCACCAGTCCGTTTCCTCCAGGAAGAGAAAATACGCTTCGTCCAGGGGCCCGATCCGTTCGATGAGATCCCGCCGCACCAGCATGCAGGCGCCGATAACGGACTCCACGTCGAGCGGCGCGGCGATCTCCCGGTGCTTGCTCGGGAACCGTCCGGGAAAGAGCCGCCGCAGGAGGCTTTTATTGAGGAACACCGTGGCCAGGGATGGGAAGTTGTCGAAGGAATGCTGACGGCGGCCGTCCTCGTGGAGGAGCTGAGGGGCGCAGATCCCGACGTCCGGATGGGTATCCATGAACCGGACGAGTTCCTCGAGGGCGCCGGGCGCCAGGCGCGCGTCGTTATTGAGCAGGCACACGTACCGGCCCCGGGCCTCCTCGAGCGCGCGGTTCACGGCGGCGGCGAAGCCGCGGTTGACGGAATGGCGAAGCAGGCGCACGGAAGGAAACCGCGCCGCGATCGTCTCGGGCGAGCCGTCCCGCGAGCCGTTGTCCACGACGATCGTCTCGGCCGCCGGCGGAATCGTCTCGAGGCACGCGGGGGTCAGGTCCCCGCCGTTGTAGTTGACGACGACGACGGTGACGTCCGGCCCGCGGCTCACGGCGCCGCCCTTCCCTTCTCCCAGAGCTTGACGTACCGCGCGAAGATGTAGAAAGCGGAGCCCACGGCGATGACGAATCCGGGGAATCCGTCGAGGAATCCGAGTTTCCAGACGTAGCACTCGAAGAATTTCCAGGGCGGGTGGAAGATCGCCTGAAGGATCGAAGGCTTCTTTCCCTGCTTCAGGTACTCGGCGACGACGACGTCGGAGAAGTGGTTGATGATCCGGATCTGGTGGGCGAAATCGCGGTAGGTGAAGTGGTGGAGGTCCGCGTCGAGGCGACGGACGGGTCCGTCGGGGATGAGTTTGTCGTGCGGATCCACGCCGCCCCAGCGGGCGCGCCCCCTGCGGATCACGCGCAGCTTCCAGTCCGGGTACCATCCGCCGTGGTTGATCCAGCGGCCCAGGTAATGCACATGCCGGCGCACCTCGAACCCGGCCAGCCCGTCGGCGGAAGGGATCTCCCGGAGGATGGCCTCACGGAGCTCCGGGGTGCAGCGCTCGTCGGCGTCCAGACAGATCACCCAGTCTCCGGTCGTCCGGTCGAGCGCGAAGTTCTTCTGGGCGACGTAGCCGGGCCACTCGTGGAAGATCACCTTGTCGGTGTAGCGCCGCGCGAGCTCGACGGTGCGGTCCGTGCTTCCGGAATCGACGACGACGATCTCATCGCACCACGAGACGCTGCGGAGGCAGTCCTCGATGTTGTGTTCCTCGTTCTTGCAGATGATCGAGGCCGAGATGCGGGGTCTCATGGGAGTCCCCGGGATGGTAGGGGATGCGCCGCGCGGCGTCAATGGCGACGGCCCGTTCCCGAGGACCTTGATTTTGTCCCCGGGCGGCCTACAATTGGACGGGCATGCTTTCGACTTTCACCCAGGAACAACTCTCCCGCCTCGGCCCGACGGATCTGTCCGACGAACTGGAGCGCGGGCGGATCGTATGCTTCCCCGAGTGTCCCGTGAAGCTTCCGGCGCCGGAGGACCTGGCGTTTCTCCGGGAGGAGATGCCCCGGCACCTCAAGCTCAAGAACATCAGCTACCACCCGGAGGCGGACCGCATCTTCGGGATCAAGGGCCAGCGGGACATCGTCGAGCGCGCGCGCCGCATCCTTAAGGAGCACAGCGCCCGCGTGCAGGAGTTCCTGACGCGGGCGATTCCCACGCTGGCCCGGGGCTGGCAGCCGGGAACCTCGAGTTTCCGGCCGCTTCAGGAGCGGGGGCGGAACCTGTCGCCGCATGCGTCCAATGAGCTGATCCACGTGGACGCGGGGGCCTACGGGGCCACCCACGGGGACCGTATCCTCCGCTTCTTCGTCAACGTCAATCCTTCCGAGGATCGGGTCTGGACCTCGAAGGGCGCCTTTCCGGAGCTTTACGAGCGGTACGGCCGCCAGGCGGGAGTGGCTCCCTCCAACGGAAAGGGGCCGCGCCTCGAGGAGGGATTTCTCGATCGCCTGCGGACCGCGACGGTGAAGGCCCTGGCGGCGGTGATCCCCCCGGCGCGCCTTCTGGATTCGTCGCCCTACGATCGGGCGATGCGGCGTTTCCACAACTTCATGAAGGACACGCCGGAGTTCCAGGCGGCCCCGGAGGGCCATCGGGAATTCGCCTTCAAGCCCTTCTCCGCGTGGATGGTGTTCACGGACATGGTGAGCCACGCCTGCATCTCCGGGCAGTATGCGTTCATCGACACCTTCATCGTGCCCCTGGCCAACTGCCGTCTGCCCGAGCTGGCGCCCATCAACATCCTCCGGGGGCGTTGAGGGACCGGTGGCGCGGGCGCCGCGACGGATCCTCCTCGTCCGGCTGAGCGCCGTCGGGGACGTGGTCAACACGCTTCCGGCGCTCGAAGCGATCCGTTCCGCCCTGCCCGAAGCGTTCCTCGGGTTCGTGGTCGAAGACCGGGCGCACGATCTCATTTCGCGCCATCCGTCGGTGGACCGGGTGCATCTCTATCGCCGAAAGCGCTGGGCGCGCATGGCGCTTCAGCCCACGCGCTGGGGCGCGCTCTACGAGGAATTCGGCCGTTTCGTGTGGGAGCTGCGGCGGGAGCGCTATGAGGTGGCCCTCAACTTTCAGTCGAATCTCAAGGGGGCCCTGCACACCCTTCTGAGCGGGGCGCCCCGCCGGATCGGGTTCGCGCGCGGCCACTGCCGGGAGTGGAGCCACCTTCTGGCCAACGAGCGCGTCGTGCCCCCCGAGGGCGGGCGGATCAACCGGGTGGACAAATTCCTCTCGATGGCCGCCGCGCTCGGGATCCCCATCCGCGGCGCGGCCTACCGGCTTCCGGAGACGCGCGAAAGCGGCCGCCGCGTGGCGGAATGGCGGGCGCGCGCGGGGCTGGGCGAGTATGTGGCGATCCACCCCGGGACGAGCGACTTCGGCCGGCTCAAGCGCTGGCCTCCGGAACGCTTCGCGGAGCTGGCGGCGCGGATCCGGAAGGAGCTCGGCCTCCCGGCGGTCGTCACGTGGGGCCCCGGCGAGCGGCCGCTGGCGGAAGGAATCGTCGCCGCCAGCCGCGGCGGCGGCGTGCTGGCCATGGAAACCGCCTCCATCCTCGACCTCGCGGAAATCCTGCGGCAGGCGCGGCTCTTTGTGGGGTGCGACTCGGGGCCGCTTCATCTGGCCAGCGCGGTGGGCGTGCCGAGCGTCGCGCTGTTCGGCCCCAAGGATCCCCGGATCTACGGCCCCTACAATCCGCTCCGGAGAGTGGTCCTCAAGGGCGAGCCCGGCCAGGCTCCCATGGACGCGATCTCCGTCGAAGACGCCCTCGGGGCGGTCCGCGACCTCCTGGAGGAAATCCGCGCCGCGCGGCTCAGCTCTTGAAAAGAAACAGCGCCGCGAGGTCCAGAAGAAAGAGCGCCACGATCGTGGCCTCGAGAACGATCATCCGGCGCTCGTTGATCTCCTGGTGCACGAGCGAATAGAGCCGGTCGAGCTCCAGGAGCTTCGTGTCCACGCTCGCCTCCCAGTGCCCGAGGTGGAAACGGTCCTTGCACGCCAGATAGACCCGCGCCAGATACCAGTCCCCCACGAACTTCGTGATGTTGGAAAGCTCCTCGGACATCTTGGTGATGTCCATGCGGATCGACCGGAGGGCGCGCATCCGCTTCTCCGTGCGATGGAAGAGGCTCCGCCGGCGATAGTACTCGTCGAGGTCCTCGTACGCCTCCAGAAACAGCCGATCCAGACGGTCGTCCAGCAGCTTGAATTCCTCGAGCTGAAGGTTGGCCAGCTCGATGACGTAGAGGACGTCGTCGTAATAGCCGCTCCGGTCGATCACGAGCGCGGCGTCCCAGTCCACCACCACCACGTCGTCGCGGGTATACGAGAGCGCCTGGCTGAGGGTTTCCTCCACCTGGCCGGCGGCAAGCCGCCCGGGATCCGGCTCCTCGTTGAGGAGTCCCGCGACCTCTCCGCCGCGGGAGCGCACCCAGTCCATCGCGTCGCCCTCCGCGTCGCTGATGCAGAAGACGGTGTACGCTTCCGCCGGCGGACGCTCGACGCTGGGACGGTCCATGAAGGGACGCAGCTCCTCGGCCACCCGCGCGCACAGCTCCTCGGCCCGCTCCGTCAGCGTCCGGGACCCCGCCCGGATCTGATGGTAGGGCACGAGGTCGGCCAGCGTCCCCACCTCGAAGGGAACCTCGTAGGAGATCGAGACGACTCCCACGTCGAAGATCTTCACCACGGGCGCGATGCGGACGCGGCCGACGCTCGAGTCGGCCTGTTCTTCCGGAAGCCGGACCATGAGCGGCCGGTAGAACGGAACGTCCCGGGGGGCCGTTCCCCCCACGCGGATCTGGAAGGGCTCCGGACGCCGCGAGAGCACCTCGGTCACGCGACCGGAATGGATTTCGCCGGCCACGTCGAAGGCGTAAAGATAGACCACCGTTCCTTTCATCCGACGGGCAGTCTATCTTTGCGGCCGCCGATTACAAGAGCGCGCCGATCAGACGATCTTCCGGAGCCGCTGAGCCTTGGCGATTTCGGTGTGCAGGAACCGGATCCCCAGGCTCAGGGCCCCGTCGCTCGTCACGAACCGAACAGGCTCGCCCAGGATCTCCAGGCCCTTCAGGGGCCCCTCGAGGAGACGGATCCCGACCGTATAGGGCTCGGCCGGCAGCTTGCGCTCCGGAAGCACGATCCCGGTCAGCAGGCTCCCGCTGAGGGAAACGTTCTTCATCACGGCCTGCCCGCGATCGAAAAGCGTCCCGTCCTTCCGGTAGACGCTGATCTCCAGGGGGACGGAAACTTCCTTTCGGGGGTGGCTGCGCCGGTGGGAGAACTTCAGTTTGTTGAAGTCGTAGCCCAGCTCTCGGGCGACCTTGAAGACCCTTCGAACGGTCTCCTTGCGGAAGACGGAGCCGGGCCGGCGATTGAGGATCTTATTGACCGAGGAGACGTCCAAGCCGACGCGCCGGGCGATCTCGAGCTGCGTGACCATGCTCTGTCCCTCCTTAGAACCCGCACCCCGGCCGCTCGCCCTTAATATACACCCCCCTCGATTCGCAGGATAATTCTTTTTTTTGCGCCCTTCCGGCGAGGCATGAAACTTCTACCGCCGACGGCGGATCTCGAAGACGAGACGGACGCGGAACGCCCGCTCCCGGCGCTCTATCGCAGGGGCTTGGGCTGCGCCTTCTCCCACTCCTCCCGGGAGACCCGGCGCGCCTCCTGGAGGTGCACGAACGTCCCCATCTTGTTTCCCACCACGACGTCCGGCCGCCCGTCGCCGTTGACGTCCGTGGCCACGACCTGGGTCCCCACGCCCGAGGCGTCGTCAATCAGGTACGGCACGAAGTCGGGCCCCTGCGGGCCGCGCACAAGCCGGAACCAGTAAAGGACCGGCGGCGCCAGGGGCTCCGCGTCGCCCTTCGAGCCGTGCGCAAAGTGCCGCTTCCCCGTCACCAGGTCCTTCAGGCCGTCCCCGTCCACGTCCACCAGGTCGATCGCGTGCGGCTGGGAAAACTTCACTCCGTAACGGTTCTCTTCGGGCTTGGACCCGACGATGAGATGGCGCCGGAAGCGGATTTCGCCCCCTTCGCGCACCTGCTCCCACCAGGCCACCCCGTACTGATGCGCGTGCACCGCGCCCAGAATATCGCTGTCGCCGTCCCCGTCCACGTCATAGGCATAAATCTGCGCCCCGGCTTCCCCGAACGACGCCGGCCGCCGGGTCCACATCGGATCCCCCTCCAGATGGGAGGGTTGCTCCCACCAGCCCCCCGTCTCCAGAAAATCCTTCCGGCCGTCTCCGTTCACGTCCCCCAGCCCCAGGCCGTGGGTGAATCTCTGATAATGCCCCTTCGGCGAAATCGCATGGAACTTGCCGTCCCGGATCGTCACATAGCCCAGCTGGCCCCCGCTGGCGCAGATGATCTCGGGCACCCCGTCGCCGTCCACGTCCTCGAACCCGGGCGATTCCATGTCCACCGACTCCCACAGCACGTGCCGCGGCCAATGCCCGGGCCGGCCCTGCGGATTCTCGAACCACGAGGCGTCCTTGCCCGGAAAGCCGTAGACGAGAATGTCCGTCCAACCGTCCTTGTTGAAATCGTAGGTGAAGACGAAGAAACAGTTCGAGTAGTCGTTGTCCTTCTTGTACGTCCGGACGGGAAAGTATTCATGACGCCGGGTGAAATCCGGTCCCTCGTACCACCAGGGTCCCGACGCCACGTCCATGCGCCCGTCCCGGTTGAAATCCCCCGCGTGGGCGCCTTCGGAGACGAACTGATCCGAGAGGACGATCTTCTTCCAGGTCCGAACCACGTACTCCTCTCCCCTGCCCTCCTGCAGCACCGGCACGAGCGCCAGAATCGCCGCCCACATCATGGTTCCCTCCCCGGAATGCGCCGGCCCCCTCAGCGGGCC
Organism: Planctomycetota bacterium; assembly: GCA_035574235.1. Taxonomy (NCBI): domain Bacteria; kingdom Pseudomonadati; phylum Planctomycetota; species Planctomycetota bacterium. The sequence goes on from DATLZA010000079.1 coordinate 24,542, forward strand.
GTCTTGAGCTCGAACGCGGGGTTCGCCTCGAGGCGGATGTTGCGGAACCGGACCTCGAGAGGCCCGCCGCTGTGGATCTGCAGGGCGATCTTCCCCCGCAGAACCGGTTTCGGGTCGGTGAAATCGACACACACTTTCCCGTTGAGCGCCGTGCGGATCCGGTTTCCCACGGCCACGATCTCGTAGGTGTTCCACTCCTCCGGCTTCACGAACGCGTCTCCGTCCACTTTGACGAGGAGGCCCCGCCCGTGCTCGTCGTAGAGTTTTCCCCACCATCCCTTGCCGATGTCGGCCTGGTAGCCCCGCGCGTGGCCGTCCGGAAGCCGCTCGCTGCGGAACTGGATGCCGCTGTTTTCGCGGTCGGGCACCAGGCGGACTTCGAGCGTCAGGCGGAAGTCGCCGACCTCCTTCGCGTAGTACAGGAACTGATTCTTCTTCTGCGGGCCCCGGCCCACGATCGCGCCGTCCTCGACGCTCCAGGCGGAAGCATCCCCTTCCCAGCCGGTCAGATCCTTGCCGTTGAAGATCGACTCCTCGCCCGCGGCCGGAAGGGGCACCTGCACCGGGCTCTGGAGGTACGCGATCAGGTCCCGGATCTCCTGGGCGGAGAGATTCGCCAGAAGCCCCTCCGGCATCATGGAAACCTCGCTCGTCCGGACGGCATCCACTTCGTCCTTCGGCAGCACGACGACGTCGTTTTCCGTGACGATCGAAATCGACCGGCCGTCGCCCGGCCGCAGAATGCCGGAAATCACCCGGCCGCTCTTGGTCCGGACGGCCGAGGCCTGGTAGTCCTTCCCCACCACGGCGCTCGGATCCACGATGTTCGAAAGCAGGTAATCGAGTTCCGCGCGGTTGGACCCCGTCAGCTCGGGCCCCACCTTTCCACCCCCTTCGAAAAGGGTGTGGCATTGCATGCACGTCCGGGCGAAAATCGCCCGGCCGCGCGACGGATCCCCCTTGGGCCCGGCCTGGATCATGGTCTTGAGCTCGGCGATCTCGCGGGCTTTCGCTTCGGGCGTCGCCCGCACCCGGCCCCACTCCGTCTCGATCCAGTTGTTGATCGTCGGATCCCGATGCTCGCGAAGCTGCCGGATCGTGGCGGCCGTCAGGTCCGAGCGCGGCACGACGTTGCGCCGAACGGCGCCCACGAGCTCCAGCGCGTACGCCTTCCGGGAAGCGAGCGTGTTGACGGCATCCCTCCGCTCCGAAACGTCCAGCGAGGGATACACCCGCAGGATGGCCTCCGGCGCGGCCGGCTCATCGAAGGCCGCCAGGGCGCGGATCGCCGTCCCCCGTACCGCGGGATCCTCGACAAGCTTAAGCAGGATCGCCGCGAGTCCCGCATACCGAACCCCCAGCAGCGTCTCGAGCGCTTTGCCGCGCGCCGCCGGGTCGGCCTTCGCGTCCGCCAGCGTCCGAACCAGACCTTCCAGGGCCGACGCGTCCCCGAAGCGCGCCGAAAGGTCCCGCACGAGCGCCCGCACTTCGGCGCTCGGGCTTTCGGACAGGCGGGCGGCCAGTTCCGTCCACCCCTTCGGCATCTTCACCGTCTGGGCGCCGAGGCCCTCGCGCATGCCCCGGAGGATGTCGGCCTGAGCCTGGACGTCATCGGTCTGTTTGAGCACCTCGACCAGCAGCGAAAGGTTGTCCCCGCCTTCGGGGTCCTGGGGGACCCCTCCCGCCAGCGCCGCCACGACGAAAAGAAGCGTCATCCCGATCCTTTCATTTTCCCGCCGCCAGCTTCCGAGCGATAAACTCCCGCACCCGCGGAATCTTCGTCCGGGCGGCCAAGGCCGCTCCGGCGGCGGAGTCGGCCCCGACCACCGGCTCCACAGCATACCAAATCATCAGCGGAAGGTTGGCGTCCGAGGCGTCTTCGGCGCGCCCGACCAGCCCCTCGAGGATCTCGCGCCGGTCCGGCACCGGAAGCCTCTGGCACGCCGACGCCAACGCCAGCCGCACGACGGGCGAAGGATCCGTGCGCGCCAGCTCCGCCAGACGCGCCCGAAGCGCCGCCGAGGGCCGCCCGTCCTCGCAGGCCAGCCGCACCGCCCAGGCGCGCACGCGCGGATGCTCATGCTCCAGCCCGCGCCGGACCCGCTCCTCCGTGAGCCGGCCTACCGCGTGCAGGCACCAGAGCGCCCGGAGCGTCCGCACGGGATCCGTCCCGCCCCAGGCCAGCCCGTCGAGCCGGGACTCCATGTCCGCCGCCCGCCGTTCCTGGAGCACCTTGCGGGCATGCCGCACATACCATTCATTGCGGTGAAGCTGGAGGGCCACGAGCTCCTCGTTGGAAAGCGCGCGAAGGTTCGGCCGCGCCGGCGCCGGACGGCCGTACGCCACCCGGAAAATCCGGCCGTTCGTGGTGTCGTGATCCTTGGGATTGCCCGTGTGGCACTGCTGCTTGTCATACCAGTCGATCACGTAGACCGTCCCGTCCGGGCCGTAGCGGAGATTCAGAATCTGCGACCAGCGGTCGTTGGCGCGCAGGAAGTCCGGGCCATGCCGGCCGACGAATCCCGACCCGCGCGGCTCCAGAACGTCCATGTTCACCCGCGCGCCGTGGATGTTCGAGAAGAAGATCCGGCCGCGGTACTCTTCCGGCCAGTTGTCCCCCAGGTAGATCATCGCGCCGCAATGAGCGTGCCCTCCGCCGGCGGCGTCCGAGATGCCGTTGCCCGCGTGCGGCCCCCGCGCCCCCACGTAGTGGAGGTGATCGGCGATCGTCTTAAGATCGTCGTACGTATGCGGATTGAAATGCCGGCCGGCCTGCCGGTGGTAGCGCGCTCCCGGGATGACGTGCCAGAGATGCGGGATGACGCACGCCGTCGCGAACGCTTCGCCGTGCGCGTCGAAATCGATCCCCCACGGGTTGCTCGTCCCTTCCGCGAAGATCTCGAACACGCGCCGCTGGGGATGATAGCGCCAGAAGCCCGCGTTGATGGGCCGGCGCTCCTCCGGAGGCGCCCCCGGACGCCCCACGTTCGAGTGGGTGAAGACGCCGTGGCACCCGTAAAGCCACCCGTCCGGACCCCAGATGAAGGCGTTGAGGGTTTCGTGCGTGTCCTGGTGTTCCCACCCGTCCAGAAGCACTTCCGGCGGACCGTCGGGCCGGTCGTCCCCGTCGCGGTCGGGAACGAAAAGGAGATAAGGGGGCGCGCCGATCCACACGCCCCCGAAGCCCACCTCCAGGCCGCTGATGAAATTGACGTTCTCCAGGAACACCGTGCGACGGTCGTGCGTCCCGTCCCCGTCGGTGTCCTCCAGCACGAGGACGCGGCACGAGCCGCCCTTTTCCGGAGGGCTCCAGCGCGGATATTCCGGATTCTCCGCCACCCACAGTCTTCCCCGCTCGTCGAGGGCCATCGCGATGGGCTGCCGGATCTCGGGTTCCGCGGCGAAGACCGTGGCCGAGAACCCCGGCGGCAGCGTCATGGCCCGGACCGCCTCGGCGGCCGAAAGTCCGGCGAAGCGGAACTCGTCCCGGCGCGGGGCTTCCCCGGGCACGCGGGCGCCCGGAAGGTCCGGCCGGCGGGCGTGAAACCGGAAATGATCGAAATTGATGTGCCCCCATCCGCCGCTGTGACGGTCCACCAGGCGCACGCGCAAGGTCTTCCCCACGTAAGGCGTCAGGTCCACGACGACCGGACGCATGTCCTCCCGGTCCTCGCCCGAGACGCGCGCCACAACGCGGTTCTCCTCGACCAGGACAAGCTCCACGGCGGTCGTCTCGTGCGACCCTCCGCCCACGCGGAAGCTGGCGAAGGGATGCGCGATCGGGAAAGGCTCGGACGTCAGCGTTCCCTGAGGCCCGTCTCCGGCGACCTCGTAGGTTCCGATCCAGTACTCCCCTACGTGGCCGCTCCTCATGTCCGCCCGCCGCGCGGAGACGGTGTCCCCGCGAACCGGCTGGCGCTGGAACGCGTCCCCTTCGGCCTGCCAGTCCCGGAGCGTCCCGGTCTCGAAGTCGAGGTTGAGCGTCCGGCCGGAGGCGTCCGCGGGGGGCACTCCTTCGTCCCCCCCCGCCATCGGAACGAGCGCCAGGAGCCACAGCGCGCGCGTCATGGGGCCCTCCTTTCCGACGGGGACCCACGCCCCGCGCCCCCACGCTACCTGCTTGAACTCCGCCGCTCCATGAGAAGGGACGCAAAAATATTGAGAATTTTCACCGCCCGCCCCGAAGGGCCCGACGCTCCGCCGCCGCCGCAACTGAGGATTATTTCCCGGCCGGCTCCTCCCGGATCGAGACCTCCGCCCAATACGCGAGCTCGACGCCGACCCCGCCCGGGCGATTGACGAGTTCCACGAGAACGGCCTTACCGGCGTGGGGGGTGAGGTCCACGGAGACCTCCAGCCACCCTCCGGGAGCGGTCCGGGGATTGACGGGCCGGCTCAGGACCTCCCGGCCCTCCACGTTCACCGCCAGCGTCCACTCGCCTCCGTCGGGGTGCCCCACGACCGCGCGGAGCGTGGTCTTGACCCCCTCGGCGACCTCCACGGTGCGCCGCAGCGTCGGTGCGGTCCCGAGATTCGGCGGCGCGGTCACGAGCACGCCGGAGCGCCCCCGCACTTCGACGAGCTTCTCGGTCATGGGCGTCCGGGCCGAATTCACCAGTTTCCATCCCGGGGCGAACTCCCGAACCGCCCGCGCCTGGCCCGAGAGCCCTCCCGCGCCGGCCTGCGGCTCCGCCGCGCCCGGGGCGCCGGGGTTGGCCACCGGCGCGCCCCCGCGGGGGGCCGCGCCGCCCGTGGCGACGGCTTCGCGCCGGAGGGGGGCCGTGCCGCGGCGCAGGAACAGGATCGCGAAACACGTGTTCACGTTGACCTGGCTCGGCAGCCGATCCCCCGGATCCCAGAACCCGAAAGGATTCTGCGTCTTCAGGAGGTGATGGGCCCCGTCGGGATACCACTCGTGCGCCCCGAACTGCTCCGTGCCGTAGAGCATCCCCACGCGCTCCAGCCCGTAAAGGTAGTACAGATACGCGAAGTTCTTCTTGCGGGGATTGGCCGTGACGTCGTAGTTCTTCACGATCCATTCCAGCCCGCGCTGCACGCTCGAGTCCGCCCTATAGTTGATCCCCAGGTAATAGTCGTAGATGCACAGCGCCCCCACCGCGCCGACGGTCATGCTGCCGTAGCTCGTGTTGGAGACGCCGGTTTCGTTGTCCTCGCCTCCCTGGGAGCCGTCGCCGTTATATCCCCAGCCGCCGTCGGAGTTCTGCGATCCGACCCACCAGCGCCGCGCCGCCTGCAGGACGCGCGCTTCGATGTCGCATCCGGCCTCGATGCACGCGCGCAGGCCGAGCGCCGCGTACTGGGAGTTGGAGTTGTCCCCGGCCGGCGGCCCCGGCCGGCGCTTCCGGATGGGAATCTTCCGAAGCGGCTCCGTCTTTCCCGGACGGGACGACGTCGCCCCGGGCGGACGCGCGCCGGACCCGCCCGTTCCCGGACTTCCTCCCGTGGCGACATCCTCGGGCGCCTTGCGGCCCCCGCCGGCGGTGGCCGTGTCGGCCGGCGGTCCCGGCTCCGGAGGAAGCGGCTCTCCGTAATCCCACTGCCCGTTCTGGCATTGATTGTCCACCAGGAACTGGGCGCACTGGGCGATGCGGGCCTGATACTTGCGCGCGTTGAGCTTCTGAAGCGCCATGGCCATGAGCGAAGCCGTATACGTGGATCCGATCGGCTTCTGGAGCACGTATTCGACGAGGGGCTGAAGGGCGGGATCGCCGTCGGCGTAGTAGCCCGAGTGAGCCAGCGTCAGAAGCACCAGTTCCGCGTACGACTGGAGCGCTTCCGGCTGATGGCGCTTCCCGTGAGGAAACGTGCCGAACGCCCCGCCGGCGGACAGCAGGAACGCGCATCCCTTGCGGATGGCCTCGTCCACCTTCTCCTGATCCACTTTGGGATGAGCGGGGACGGGCTTGGCCGGATCGGGCGGTACCTGGGGCGCGGCGGCCGAAAGGAGGATCCCGAAAGCGGCGAGCGTCTTCATGGCGCTCCTCCCTCGAGGAAATCCGGCCCGCCGCCGCACGCGATTATACGGAGGCGGTCCCGCGAAGGGAACCGGAATCCGCCCGCGTCGTTTCTCCTGAAGCCCGGGCGGGGGAGCCCCCTCGAGGCGAGCCTTGACACCGCCGCCCCCCGCCGGGGAGGATAGCCGCGGAGGTAACCGCCGCGTATGAGCCGCATCGCCATGGCCGTGGCCTGCCTGGCCGCCGCTTGGGTCCAGACCCCCGTCCCCGTCCCGGACCCCGCCCCCCGCCTGCGGGGACTCCGCGCATGGGACTCCTGGATCGCCGACTTCGACCCCGAGGGCAAGAGCTTTCTGGCGGAGTTCAAGGACCTCCTGGACTGGATGGGAAAGAACGACTACTCGGCGCTTCTTCTGCGCGGCTTCGTGGACGACCGCCACGGCGGCGAGCCGGCCGCCCGGGAGCTGGTCCGCTACGCGCGGTCTCGCGGGATCCTTCTCCTGCCCGCCGTGCGCCTCGACGCCGAAGGATTCGTCGCCCATCCCAAGGAGCATCCGTTCGCCGCTGAAACGGCCCGGCGCGCCGCGGCCGCCGCCCCGCGCCCCGGCGAGGCGGGCTTCTGCACCTCGCGGCCCGAAAACCTGGCCTGGCTGCGGCGGGGAACCGAATGGCTTCTGGAGACGTTCGAGGTGGACGGCGTCGTCCTCGAAACCTCCGAAGAGGCGCCCCGTTGCCGCTGCGCGGAGTGCGGCGAACGCGGCGAAGCGGCGGCCGCCGGAGGCCTGGCGGATCTCTGCCGCGCCGCCCCCATCGTGGCCGACGTCTTCCGCCAGAAGCGCCCCCAGGGTCTTGTCCTCTGCGCCCCGGCCGCCTGGCCCGGAGCGGAGCGCCATCCCGAAACGGCCCCCATTTTCCGGCACGTTCCCGAGAACGTACTTTTCCTGCGGGAACCCGGCGCGCTCCCGGCCGACGAAGCGATCTCCCCCGCCCGGCGCGTGGTCGCCCTGGTTCCGGGCGGCGGGCCGGCGCACCACCGGCGCACCCTCCGCCTGCCGGGCGGACTCTACCGGTCTTTCCGGCCGCGCTTCGAGGAAATCCACCGCGCCTGCGCCGCGGCGCGGCGCCTGAAGCCCGAAGGCTTCTTCGCCTCCGTCGCCGCCAGCCCGAAGAATCCGGACGCGGAGCTCGCCCTCCTGGCCTTCTCCGAATTCTGGCGCGCGCCCGATCTGACCGTGGACGACTTCCTGCGCCGCCACCTGGCGCGCCTCTACGGCGAGCAGGCGGCCCCCGACGTCCTGCGCCTCTTCGCCGCCCAACCCGCCCTGCACGACAAAGCCCTGCCCTTCTGGGAAGGCTACGACGGCCGCTGGCCCGCCGGCTCCGCCGAAACCGCCGGGGCCGCGGCGCGCGAACTGGCCGCGCAGAAGGCACTCGCGCAGGCCGCCGCCGCCAAGGCCACCGCGGATGGAAAGCGCCGCCTGGACGCGCTGGCGGCCGTCCTGGACGAATACCGCATCGTCTGCGAGGCCGCCGCATCCCTGCCCTCCGACGGTTCCCCCGAATCCAAGGCGCGCCTGGCGGAGTTCTATGAGAAAGCCGGACTCCCCGACGAGCTTTACGGGTTCAAGGCCTGGAAGAAAAAATAGGAGGGCCCGGAGCCCCGTGCCGGGCGTACCCCGATGCGAGCGATGCGGCGCCCCGCCGGCCTGGCCGTTCTGCTGGCGGCGTGCTCGGCGCCTGCCGACCGCGCCGTCCCCGCCGACCGTCCGAACGTGCTTCTGGTGATCACCGACGACCAGGGGTACGGGGACGTCCGAATCCACGGCAACGACCGGATCCGCACGCCGAACTTGGACGCACTGGCCGCGCAGGGCGCCCGGTTCACGCGCTTCTACGTCTCCCCCGTCTGCTCGCCCACGCGCGCCGCCCTCTATACGGGCCGGTACAACTACCGCACGGGCGTCGTCGATACCTACCTGGGGCGATCGCTCATGCACCCCGACGAGGTCACCGTCGCGGAAATCCTGGGAGCCGCCGGCTACCGGACGGGTCTCTTCGGCAAATGGCACCTCGGGGATAACTTTCCTCTACGGGCCATGGACCAGGGATTCCAGGAAACGTTCGTTCTCAAGGGAGGCGGGATCGGCCAACCTTCCGATCCGCCCGGCGGAGATTCCTACTTCGATCCGACGCTTTACCGCAACGGCACGCCCGTCAAGACGCGGGGATACGTGACGGACGTCCTCACCGACGCCGCCCTGGAGTTCATCAGGGCCCCCTCCCCGTCTCCTTTCTTCGCCTGCGTCGCCTACAACGCCCCCCACACGCCGCTCGAGGTCCCGGAGACCCGCGTCGCCCCTTACCTGGCCCTGGGGCTCAAGCCCGAGACGGCCCGGGTCTACGCCATGGTGACCCACATCGATGAAAACGTGGGACGGCTCCTGGCGGAGCTCGAGTCCTCCGGGCGGGCGAAGAACACGCTGGTCGTCTTTCTCACGGACAACGGCCCGCAGCAGGACCGTTACAACGGCGGCTTGCGCGGCCGCAAGGGCTCGGTCTTCGAAGGCGGCATCCGCGTCCCCTGCTTCGTGCGCTGGCCGGCGCGCATCCGACCCGGATCGCTCGTGGATCGACCCGCCGCGCACATCGACCTCACCCCCACGATCCTTGACGCCTGCGGCCTCCCCCGGCCGGAGGAGACGGTGTTCGACGGCGAAAGCCTCCTGGCCGCCCTCGAGGGACGCGAACGCGAAGCTCCGGAACGCACGATCTTCGTTCAGTGGCACCGGGGAGACGTCCCCGAAAAGGGACGGTCCTGCGCGGCGATCACGTCGCGGTGGAAACTGGTGCGGACCGATCCCCACGCGCCGCCGCTCCTCTTCGACCTCCAGGCCGATCCCGGCGAGCGTTATGATCTCGCGGCGCGAAACCCGAACGAGGTGGAGCGCCTCTGGCGGCAGTACGAAACCTGGTTCGCCGAGGTCGGCGCCGCCCGTGGATACGCTCCCCCGCGCATCCGGGTGGGAAGTCCTCGCGAGAATCCCGTGCTCCTGACCCGCCAGGATTGGAGAGGGCCGCGCGCCGGCTGGGGGGCCGAGAACCTCGGACACTGGGAAATCGAGATCGACCGCCCCGGGACGTACGACATCCGCCTGCTCTTCCGGGCGCTCAAGGAGCCGGCCGTCGCGCGGGTTTCCGTCGCCGGCGCCGGCGCCGAAGTTCCCCTCGCCCCCGGGGCGACGGAATGCTCCTTCCGTCTGGATCTGCCCGCCGGCCCGGCGCGCCTGGAGCCGCACGTGGCGGCCGAAGGACGAGCGCGGGGCGTCGAATATGTCGAGATCCGCCGGCGGGAGTAGCGCTCACTGTTTCCGTTCCGGCTCCGGGTCCTTCTCCGGAACCCGGTAGAGCGTTCTCAAACGGTCCAGTTCCTTCTTCAGGTCCGCCACCGTCTCCGCATAGGCGGGGTCGGCGTAGACGTTGCGAAGTTCGTCCGGGTCCTTCTCGAGGTCGTAAAGCTCCCACTCGCCGAGCTGATAGAAGTGGATGAGCTTATGACGCTCCGTCCGCACGCCGTAATGTCGGGCCACGTGGTGCGGACCGGGAAATTCGTAGTAGTGATAGTAAAAGCTCCGGCGCCAGTCGGAAGGAGTCTCTCCGCGAAGAAGGGGCACCAGACTCCGCCCCTGCAGGTCCGCCGGCACGGGAACCCCCGCGGCCTCGAGGAAGGTGGGCGCGAAGTCCAGGTTCGAAACCATGTCGCGATTTTCCGAGCCGGGCCGCGCGACCCCCGGCCACCGCACCAGGAGGGGCACCCGCAGCGATTCCTCGTACATGAAGCGCTTGTCGAACCACCCGTGCTCCCCGAGGTACCAGCCGTTGTCCGAGGAGTAGACCACGATCGTTCGGGACGCCAGACCGCTTTCGTCCAGGTAGTCCAGCACCCGTCCGATGTTCTCGTCCATCGAGGCGACGCAACGCAGATAATCCTTTGCGTACCGCTGGTACTTCCAGCGCACCAGATCCTTTCCCTGAAGGCCGGCCCGCAGAAACGCCTCGTTCCGCGGTCCGTAGGCCGCATCCCAGGCGGCCTTCTGCTCGGACGTCAGATTCGGAGGCGGCTTCAGCTTGAGGTCCCGTTCGTTGAGATCGTCCGAAATCCTCATCTTCTGCTGCCGGGCGGCGGTCCCGCGTCCCGCATAATCGTCGAAAAGCGTCGGCGGCTCGGGAATCGTCGTGTCCTCGTAGAGATCGAGATGCCGGGGCGACGGCTCCCATTCCCGGTGGGGCGCCTTGTGCTGATACATGAGAAGAAACGGCTTGGAAGGATCCCGTCCCTTCTTCAGCCAGTCGAGCGCCAGATCCGTAATGAGGTCGGTGACGTACCCCTCGAGCCGCCGGATCCCCTGGGCGCTCTTGAGACGCGGGTTGTAATAGGTCCCCTGCCCGATGAGAACGTCCCAGTAATCGAATCCCGTGGGGTCCGTCTCCAGGTGCCACTTTCCCACGATCGCCGTCTGGTAGCCCGCCTTCCGCAGAAGCTTCGGGAAGGTCACCTGACTGCCGTCGAAACGGTCGCCGTTCTTCATGAAGCCGTTCAGGTGCCCGTACTTTCCCGTCAGAATCACCGCGCGGCTGGGCCCGCACAGGGCGTTGGTCACGAAGCAATTGCGGAAAAGCATCCCCTCCCGCGCCAGGCGGTCCAGCGCGGGCGTGCGGTTGACGCGCGATCCGTAGGCGCCCACGGACTGCACGCCGTGATCATCGCTGAAAATAAAGAGGATGTTCGGAGGGGCGGTCCGGTCCTGGGCGGGCGCAGAGGCCGCCGGCGCCCCGGAGCCCAGAAGAGCGATCCCGAAAACCGACGCGATGAAGCGCATGACGATCTCCCTGTTCGAAAGCGAAACGGGCTATTTCGTGCGTGCCGGGCGGGTCCCGGGCCAGCGTGGCGACTCGGTGCGCGCGGTCTTGAGATATTCCTCGATCCGGCTCACCACCTCCGGATGCCGCGCCGCCACGTCCTGCCGCTCTCCAACGTCGCTCTTCAGGTCGTACAGCTCCAGCGGGCGGCCCGGACCCAGGCGCACCGCCTTCCAGTCGCCCCACCGGACGGCCTGCTGGAAACCGCGCTCGTGAAACTCCCAGTAGAGGAATTCATGAGCGCGGGCGGGCTTGCCGAAAAGCGCCGGCGCCATCGAGACTCCGTCGATGCCTTCCGGCGGCTTCGCCCCCGCCAGCTCCGCGGCCGTCGGCAGAAAATCCCAGTGCGCCCAGACATGATCGCTCACGGCTCCCGCCGGAATCTTCCCGGGCCAGCGCACGATCATGGGAACGCGGATTCCTCCCTCGTAAAGGTCCCGCTTGATCCCGCGCAGCGGCCCGGCGCTGCCGAAGAATTCGGGATCGGCTCCCCCCTCCTTGTGCGGCCCGTTGTCGCTCGAGAAAAAGACGACCGTATCGCCGTCGATCCCGAGTTCCTTGAGGAGCGCCAGGAGACGGCCGACGTGACGGTCCATCCGCGCGATCATGGCCGCGAACGCGGCCTTCGGCGTCGCCTGCGAACGGTAGCCCCGCGCCGGATCCTCGTCCGCCTTTCGATTCACGAAGGGGGTCTCCGGAAACCGTCCGCGGAACGGTTCAAGCTCCTCTTCCGGGACCCGGATCTCGGCGTGCGGGACGGTCACCGCCCAGTAGAGGAAAAACGGCCGGGCGCGGTGCTTGCGGACGAATTCCAGCGCCGCGTCGGCCACGAGATCGTTGGCCCATGCTTGGGGATCGACGGTCACCCGCTCGGCGTCGCGGAAGAGGTGATCCGTATATTGCCGGTGGGGATGGCCGTGCGTAAGGAAGCCCAGGTGTTCGTCGAATCCCTGCCGGGACGGAAGGCCCTCGGTCCCTTCGCGCCCCAGCCCCCACTTCCCCATCACGCCCGTGGCATACCCCGCCGCCTTGAGGACCTCCGCGACCGTAACGTCCTCATCGCGCAGCGGAAAGTCGCCGTTGCCGCGGATCCAGGCGTGCCCCATGTGGTATCCGCACATCAGCGCGTACCGGGAGGGCGCGCAGACGGTGCTCCCGGCGTAATACTGAGTGAACCGGATGCCTTCCGCGGCCAGGCGGTCGATGTTCGGCGTCCGGAACTTCTGCTGCCCGTAGCAGGAGAGGTCGCCGTATCCGAGATCGTCGGCGTGAATGAAGATGATGTTCGGCTTGCGGCCCTGAGAAGGATCCGCGGAGCCCGATCCGGACAGCGCGGCGGCGGCCGCCGTGAGAACAAGAAGCGTACGCATGAACATTTCCCTCGCTTTCAGGCCCGAAGCACCAGTATAAACCGCTCCGGACGGTCCCGGTTGCGCCGCTCCGCCGGAATTCCGGCTCCCTATTTGAGCAACAGGAGGGCGACGGGCAGTTATATATAGTGTTCCCTTCGGTAAAACGGAGATCGCCATGCGCGCATCCGCACCTCTCGTCCGCCGCGCCGTGCTGCTGTCCGCGCTCACCCTGCTCGCCGGGACGGCCGACGCCCGGCCCCGGCAGGAACCGCCCAAGGGCGGCCCCTCGCCGGAAGAGGCGCTCAAGGCGCTGCGGGTCGCGCCGGGCCTGGAAGTGACCGTGTGGGCCCACGAACCCGGCGTCGTCAACCCCACCAACATGGACATCGACGAAAGGGGGCGCGTCTGGATCACGGAGGCCGCCAATTACCGCGGCTCCCGCCAAAGACCGGAAGGCGACCGTATCGTGATCCTCGAGGACACCGATCTCGACGGGCGGTGCGACCGATACAAGGTGTTCCTCCAGGATCCTTCTCTCTTCGCGCCCCTCGGCATCTGCGTCCTGGGAAACAAGGTTTACGTGGCCCAGTCCCCCAAGATGCTCGTCTATACGATCGATCCTTCGGGCGACCGCCCCGCCGGCCCCCCCGAGGTGCTTTTCGACGGCTTCGGCGGCGTCAACCACGACCACGGCCTTCACGCGATCATGTTCGGTCCGGACGGGCGTGTCTACTTCAACGCGGGCAACGACGGCTGCCACGGGGCCGTGGTGAAGAACGCCCGAGGGGAACCCATCGTGGACACCACGGGAAGCCACGTGGGCGGCAAGGGGACGCTCTGGAGGGGCGGTCCCCGCGGCCCCGGCCGCCGCTACGTGCAGGGCATGGCCTTCCGCTGCAATCCGGACGGGACGGGCTTCGAGACGCTCGGCCACAACTTCCGCAACAACTACGAGGTGGCGGCCGATTCGTTCGGCACCGCCTGGCAGTCCGACAACGACGATGACGGCAACGAGGGAGTGCGGATCAACTACGTCATGGAGGGAGGCGATTTCGGATACGTGGGGCTCAAGGGCACCAACTGGGGCCGCGACATGCCCGCCTATCCGGGTCAGTCGCGCCAGGAAGCCCACTGGCATCAGCGTGACCCCGGCACCGTTCCCAACCTTCTCATGACGGGCGGAGGCTCGCCCACCGGAATCCTCGTGTACGAGGGAGATCTCCTCCCCGAACCGTACCGGGGCAAGATCATTCACTGCGACGCCGGACCGAACGTCGTGCGCGTCTACACCCCGGCTCCGGCGGGCGCCGGATACCGCTGCGCGTCGGAAGACCTTCTCAAATCGTCCGACCGCTGGTTCCGCCCCGCGGATGTCGCCGTGGGCGTGGACGGCTCGCTCTTCGTGGCCGACTGGACCGATCCGGGCGTCGGCGGACACGCCACCGGAGACAAGCCTCTGGCCGTCATGAGCGGCCGCGTCTACCGGATCGCCCCCAAGGGACACAAACCCGTCGTCCCGAAGCTCGATCTTTCGACGACGGCGGGACAGATCGAGGCGCTCTGTTCCCCGAATCTGGCGCGCCGCTACCTGGGCTATCAGAAGCTGCTCGGAGGCGGTCCGGAGGCGCAATCGGCCCTGGCGAACCTCTTCCGCACGTCGGCCAACGTCCGATTCCGGGCGCGGGCGCTCTGGCTGCTGGCGCGCGGACCTCAGGGTCCCGAGTTCGTCCGCGAAGCCCTGAAGGATGCGGACGTGGACCTTCGAGTCACGGCGCTCCGGGCGGCCCGGCTCATCCGCATGGACATGCCGACCCTGGCGCGCGAAATGCTTTCGGACCCGCATCCCTTCGTCTGGCGCGAGATCTGCCTGGCCATGAACTACGAGCCTACGGAGAAATGCCTGGACGTCCTCGTGGCGCTCGGGGACAAGGTCACCCCCATGCCCCCGAACTTCCTCACGGAGCCGGCCCCGAACGTCCCGCGCGGTCCCGAGGGATTCCGGACGCTGGAGCTCTGGCGCCAGAACCGCTACGAATGGAAGTGGTATCTCGAGGCCTTTGGAATCGCCTGCACGGGACGCGAGAAGGAGGTCCTCGAGGCCTGGAAAGAGCGGGGCAAGAACAAGGATCCCAAGGTCGCCGAAACGATCGCCTGGAGGCTCAATCGGGAGGTCCCTGAGCCTCCCGCCAAAAAGTAAGGGTCATGATCCGACCGATCGTTGCCGTCATCGCCGTCTGGGTTTCCGCGATGGGTCCGCAGGGCGACGGCGCCGCGGAAGCTTCCGTAGCGGCCGCGCTTCGGACCGTCCAGGACCCTTCCGCCGCGCTGCCCGACCGCGAAGGCGCGGTGAAGGCGCTGGCACGCACGCGCGCGGGCGGCCTGGCGCTCCTTCGTCTCGAGGAGGAAGGGCGGCTCCCGGAGGAGCTTCGCGCGACCGCGCGCTTCGCGCTGGCGGCCTGCCCGGACGCGGAAGTCCGCGCCGCCGCCGACCGGCGCCTTCCGGTCCCCAAGACCAAGGAAGGAACCCCCCTTCCTCCGATCGCCGCGCTCGCCGCCCTCAAGGGCGACGCCGCCTCCGGAGCCCGCGTCTACCGGCGCGCCGAGGGTCCCAACTGCATCGCCTGCCACCCGATCGGCGACGAAGGACGCATGGTCGGACCTCCTCTGACGACCGTGGGCAACAAGCTCAGCCGGGAGCAGATGTTCGAGGCGATCCTGACCCCCAGCGCCGCCATCCTCATGGGCTACGAAAACTGGGCCGTGCGCACGACCGGCGGAGACATCAAGACGGGAATCAAGGTGGAAGAGACCGACGACCACATCACCCTCAAGGACGCTCAGGGCGAATTCATCGATATCCCGCTCGACCGGATTGCGGACCGCAAGATGCTCCGCCTGTCGATGATGCCGGAAAATCTGACCCAGTCGATGACCCTCCAGGAACTCGTGGATCTTGTGGAATATCTGACCCAGCAGCGGTAGGAGCGCGCACGATGAAGACCGCGGCGGTGGTGCTGGTGACGGCGGCGATGCCTCTGATGCAGGCCGAGGCGCCCCTGTTTGAGGAATCCTTCGACGGGAAGCTCTCGGACGGCTGGTCCTGGGTGCGGGAGGACGCCGCCGGCTGGAAGCTCGAGGGAGGGGCGCTCCGGATCTCCCCTCAGCCGGGAACCATCTGGTTCAAAACCAACAACGCCCGCAATCTCCTGGTGCGCACTCCGCCGGCGGCCGGCACCCCCGAAGCGCCGGTGGCGGTCGAGGTGGAAATCGATCACGCCCCCGCCGCCGAGGCCGAGCAGTCCGGCCTGCTTTTCTACGTGGACGACGCCAATTACCTCAAGCTCGTCTGCGAATCGCTCAAGGGAAAGACCCACATCGTCTTCGCCCGCGAGGCGAAAGGAATTCCCGCCCATCTTCCCACCCGCGAGGAACCGTCCCGCCCCGTGCGGCTGCGCCTGCTCTGGACGGGAACCCGGATCCGCGGCGAGTACCGACCGGCGGCGGGGACGGAATGGATCTCCGTGGGCGAATACGACAGCGTTCCCGGCGCCGCCCGGGTGGGACTCATGGCCTGCGGCGCGCCCGCGGGAACCGACCGCTGGGCTTCCTTCCGGGCCTTCCGCGTCGTCCGCGCCGCCCGCTGAGTTCCGCGCCGCCGCACGGTAACGCCCGGCCGTCTCGGGGTACAGATGTCCGGAAGTCTTCGGACGGTATGAAGCGGCGTTGCATGGCGGCGGTCCTGCTGGCGGGAGTCCCCGCGTTCGGAAGCGTCCGCCAGGAGACGGGAGCGGAGGTCCGCTCCGGCCTGGTGGCGGAGTTCTTCCGTCTGGGCCGCGAAGTGCAGGACTTCCCCGCCCTCGCCCCCGACCACAAACCCGCCGTGCGTCGCGTGGACCGCCAGATTAACTACTCCAGCACGTCGGGCAAGTTCGCCGACACGGATCTCGAAGACTACTTCTACGTCCGCTGGACCGGCCTCCTCCGCGTCCCGAAGGACGGCAAGTATACCTTCTACCTGGAATCCGACGACGGCTCCCGCCTCTGGATCGACGGCCGGCCCGTGGTCGAAAACGGCGGCCTTCATCCCATGGAGGAGAAGAGCGGCGAGATGACCCTCAAGGCCGGCGAGTACGAAATCAAGGTGGAATTCTTCGAGAATATGGGGGAAGCGGGTTGCCGGGTTTCCTGGGAAGCCGAGGGGATCGCCAAGGAGCCCATCCCCGAGACGGCGCTCCTTCACCGGAGGGACAAAGAGATCGACAAGTAGCCGGCCGCCGAAAAATCACCGCATAGGTTACCTCCGCACGGCAAGACGCGAAAGCGTCTTGCTTTCGTTATCGGACCCGTTCGCTCAAAGCTCCCGCGCCGGCGGGCGCCGCAGCCGCGCGACTTCCTCCGCGCCCGGCCGTCCGCGCCCCTCGAAGAGGCTTCCTCCGAAGAAGCCGTCCAGCTCCCCCGTCCCCGTCCAAAGCTCCGTGAAGTCCCGAAGCGTTCTCAAAGGTTCCGTGTGCGCCAGGACGAGCGCATCCCCCCGCCCCTCGCGCGCCGCGCGCGCGACCTCCCGCACCCGCCGCGAAAATTCTTCCGCGGAGCAGTTCCCCGGACCCGCGTGCACGACGAGCACCCGGGCCCCCGCGCGCGCCATCGCCCGCGCCTCGTCGGGTCCGAAGACGCACGCCGCCGCCCAGAGCCCCGCCGCGCCCGCGCCCCGGACCGCTTCCACCTCCCGTTCGTACCCCAGCCGCGCCTCCTCCAGGGCGGCGCGGAACGAGCCGTCGATCATCCCCACGCTCGGCCAGTTCATCAGACCCGCATATCCGGCGCGGCGGATCTCCTCGAGAAACCGGCCCATCAGGCGCAGCGGATCCGTTCCGCAAATCCCCGCCAGGACCGGGACGCCGCGGGGCTCGGCGAAGAACTGCGCCGCCGCCTGAAGAACCCGGGCGTTCGCGTCCGCAAACGGAAGCAGTCCCGCCGCTCCGTCGGACCCCGGCCCGCAGGCGACCAGAAAATCAACGCCCGCCTTCTCGAGCGCCCGGGCCGCCGCGGATTCCGAAACCGCCGCGCCGAGCACCGGAACGCCCTCGGAAGCCGCCCGGCGGCGCCAGGCGGCCGAGAGCTCCTCGATCGCCGGGTTCATCAGGGCTCCTGGAACGCTTCCATCGCGCGGTACAGCGCTTCGCGCGCCCGCTCCGCTTCCTCTTCGGCCCGGCGGAGCCGCGCGCGCGCTTCCTCAAGCTCGGCGCTCCGGCGCGCGCGTTCCTGGGGAACCGGCGGCACGTCCGAGGAAAGACGTTCCACCTCGCGCCGCGCCTCCTCCGCCCGGCGTCGCGCCCACTCCACTTCCTCGACCGCCTTGGCCAGCCGCTCCGCGCGCGCCCGCTCCTGGGCCAGCGCCATCCCCAGCCGCGCGCGCTCCTGGCCCGGGGCGCGCTCGAGAATCGCCCGGTACACCTCGGCCGCCTCGGCGTAGCGCCCCTCGGACAGCAGCCGCGCCGCCCGCGCCAGCTCCCGCTCCGCCGCCGACGGCTGCGTCGCAAGAAAGATCCCCCCCACGAGCGCCGCCAGAGCCGCGCCGCCCGCCGCGGCCAGCGCCCACACCGGCACCTTGCGGCGGCCGAAGGCGACGACCTTCACCTCCTCCCCCTTGAGCCAGCGGGAAAGGTCGTCCGCCAGCGCTTTCGCCGTCGGATACCGCTCCGCGGGCTTCTTGGCCAGCGCCTTGAGACAGATGGATTCCAGCGTCCGGTCCGGAAGCGCAACGCCCCGGGCCCGCGCCAGATTCGAAGGCGGCGCGACCTCCTCCGACACCACCTTGGTCAGGATCTCGATCGGGGAATCACCGCGAAACGGAGGCCGCCCGGCGAGAAACTCGTAAAGAATCGCCCCCAGCGAATAGACGTCCGCCCGGCGATCGACCTGCTTTTCGCCCAGCGCCTGCTCGGGGCTCATGTACTGAGGGGTCCCCACCACCCGGTCGGAAAGCGTGATCGCCGGCCCGGGCGTCGCCCCGCCGGGGCGCCGGGTCTCCTTGGCCAGGCCGAAATCGGTCACGTACGGAGTCTGATTCGCGTCCACCAGAATGTTGGCCGGCTTGAGGTCCCGGTGGAGGACCCCCTCCTGGTGCGCGTGGTGCAGGGCCAGCGCGACGTCTCTCAGGATTTTCACGAGCTGGCGCAGGGGCAGACCGCCCTTTCCCAGGAGATCCGACAGCGGCCGGCCGTTGACGAACTGCATGGCGATGTAAGGGCGGCCTTCCAGAACTCCGGCTTCGTACACGGTCACGATGTTCGGATGGCGGAGCTTGGCGGCGAGCTGGGCCTCGCGCACGAAACGCTCCTCCTCCGGCGAAGGCGGCTGCCCCTGGGGAGCCCGCTCGGCGAGCATCAGCTTCAAGGCCACCCGGCGGTTCAGCTGAAGATCGAGCGCCTCATAGACCACCCCCATGCCGCCCTTGCCGGCGTGGCGGACGAGCAGATACTTGCCCAGCCGTTCCGCCAGGCCGGGAACCAGTTCCTGCGTGTCGGTGTTGCCCGGGCCGGATTCATCCGGCCAAGGCTCGTCGCCCGCTTCCGGAGAGAGCTTCTCCAGGGAACCGGAGCACGAGGGACATGAGGAAAGACCCGCGAGATTCGTCCGCTTCCCGCAGGCCACGCAGGCCAGCACCGTCCTGGCGAGGACCCGCGTCGCGTGCCGAAGCGCTTCTTCGCCGACGTACTTCTTCCCGCGCAGGAGGTCCGCCAGCCGGGGAACCGGCCCCGCGCCGTTCCCCTCGAGCGCCTCGTCCCGAAGCCGGCGGCACTCCTCGATCTGCGACGGCAACACCTTGCAGCGTTCCACGAGAAGCTTCCCGAGCGCCTCGTCCTCCTGCAGGAGGATCTCCTCCTCCACGGCGCGGACCTCCAGCTCCTCCGTCAGGCGGGCCAGCGTATCGGCCCCCAGGGCGCCCTTCTCGACGAGAATCGCGCCCAGCGCGCGCGGACGTTTGCGTCCGCGCGTCACGCTCTGCGCCTGCTCGCTCAAGGCGTCGCGCACGAGATCCCGGCCGACGAGCGACCGGTCCAGCAGCGCCTTGGCCAGGAGGATATCCACCCGGCTCTGGATCCGTTCGGAAGAGAAAGTCATGGCCGGAGAGACCCCCGCGAGGGAGCCTTCCTGGTTCGTCTTTCTTAAACTATATCCCGCCGCTCGAAATTCGGGCCGTTTCTTGTTCGCGCGCCCCCGCGGCCGTAGGGTATATTAGGCGGAACCGGGAGCGGGATCGGACACGATTCGGAACCCTTTCGCGAGAACCCCATGTCCTTCCCCCGCATCGCGTGCGCCCTGGCGGCGGCGATCCTCGCCGCCCCGGTCTGGGCCGACACCGGCGACCCTCAGGTCAAAACCGATCACCCCTGGTACCCGGGAGAGCTTTCCTGCTCCCGCTTCGAACGCCTCTTCGCCACCCAGGCGGAGCTCTACCGGAAGGTGACCGGTCGCGGAGTCTCCACCGACGAGGACAAGGCCCTCGCATCCTGGCTCTGGCGCAACACACATTACTGGCACGGCGAAGAGGGCGCTGAAAACCTCTGGGATAAGGGCTTCACGGAGGGGGACCTCCGGACGCGCGACTACTGGACGGGCCTTTTCGCCCACGGATTCGGCCTGTGCGGCACCACCCACTCCCAGTGGAGCGCGGAGATGCAGGATCTCCTCGGCCACGTCCGCGGCCGCGCCGTCGGCGTCGAAGGACACAACTCCTTCGAGGTCTTCCTCACCGGCGGTCCCTATAAGACAGGGAAATGGGTCCTCCTCGATCACGACATCTCCACGGTGATCTTCGACGAAAAGGGAGAGGCGCTTCTTTCGATCGCCGAAGTCATGCGCGACGTGAATCGCTTCGGCGATCGCGGCTTCCGTCCCGAACGCCAGCGCGGGTGGCTCGTCGCCGGCCTGCATCCACAGGACGCCAAGGGCGTCTACACGCGCTTCACGACGGCCGAATATCTTTCCGGGTACGCGGGGCCGCCGCCCCTGGTGCGCCTCCGCCGCGGCGAAACCTTCCGGCGGTATCTCCAGCCGGGCCTGGAGGACGGAAAGACCTTCGTCTTCTGGGGCCGCAACTACAACGCCGGCGGGATTCCCGGACCCGAGCGGCCGCTCACCTGGGTCAACCAGCCGGAGCTCATGTACGGCTCGAAGAGCGGCTCTCCCTACCGCGTGGGCCAGGCCCGTTTCGCCAACGCCGTTTATACCTACCGGCCCGATTTCGCCGGGGGCGACTACAAGGAGGGCGTCGTCGACGAGGGCGAGGGACACGTCATCTTCGAGTTCGTGTCCCCCTACATCATCGGAGCCACGCCCCCCGGACCCGGCGCGTGGGACATCTACTCCCCCGGAGGACGAAACGGCCTCGTCCTGCGCGGACGCGCCTCGTGCCCCGTGGACGTGTCCGTGGACCTGGGCCGGACCTGGAAATCCGCGGGAACCTTGCGGGACAGCATGGACCTGACCGACTTCGTCAAGGGCTATCGGCAGTATCTTCTTCGGCTGGGCGCCTCCGCCCGGACCCTGGCCGGATCGGACCTTACGATCACGACCGTCTGTCAGGCGAACTCCTCGGTCATGCCCCGGCTCAAGGATGGAGGCACCCGCGTGACGTTCGAATCGTCCGGCCGCGGCCTCGCGTCCGTCGGTCCCACGGTGGCCCAGGCGCGCGCCCGGCTCGTCGAGGGGTCCTTCCCCTCCCCGCGCGTGACGCTGGAGGTTTCCGCGCCGCGCGGCGAGCCGATCCTCCGGATCCATGCCGCGGCCCACGTGGCCTCGGGGAATCCGCCGGACCCGCGCGTGGCCTACGCGATCGAATACTCGACCGACGGGGGACGGGACTGGAAGCCCGTCGTTCGCGACTGGAAGATCGAGCGCCGCGGAGAGGAACCGAAGGATTTCTGGTCCCAGAGCCTCTGCTGGGGCTCCGCGGATCTTCCCGCCGGAGGAGCCCGCTCGGTCCTCGTGCGTTTCCACAACACGGGCGGCCGCGCTTACCTGCGGGCCGAGGCGCATGCGGTCTACGCGGCCGGAAGAGACGCGACCCGCGTGACGTTCGACTGGACGGACCACGAGGGTCCCCGCCGCGCGTCGCACGTTTTCGCCCCGGGCGGGCCGCACGTCTGGGACCTCCCCACCGGACAAAACGTGGTCACGCGCTGGGTCGAGTTCGAACCGGTTCCGTCCCGATGAGGTGATCCATGACCTGGCGTCTGATCCTTCTTCTTCTGGTCCCGGCGGCGCAGGATCCGGACCGCGAGATCCGGCGGGAACTCGCCGCGCGCGCCGCCGCGCTCGAACGGGAGTTCCTGCCGGGCGTCAAGTCGGCGGAGGACTTCGAGCGCCTCCGCCCTGCCTTGCGGGATGCCTACTTCGACATGCTCGGGCTGCGTCCCCTCCCGGAGCGCACACCCCTGGAACCCCGCATCACCGGACGCGTGGACGCGGAAGGCTACACGATCGAAAAGCTCCACTTCCAGAGCCGGCCCGGCCTTTACGTGACCGGCAATCTCTATCTGCCCCGTCCGGCTTCGGGACGCCACCCGGCCATCCTCTACCTCTGCGGCCACAGCAACCGGGGGCGCGACGGAAACAAGGCCGCCTACCAGGACCACGGAATCTGGTTCGCGCTCCACGGATACGTCTGCCTGACGCTCGACACGCTCCAGCTGGGCGAAGTGGCCGGAATCCACCACGGAACCTACCGCGAAGGCCGCTGGTGGTGGCATTCCGCGGGCTACACCCCGGCCGGCGTTGAATGCTGGAACGGGATCCGGGGCCTCGATTACCTCGTCTCGCGTCCGGAGGTGGATCCCACCCGGATCGGGGTCACCGGAATCTCCGGGGGCGGGGCGGCGACCTTCTGGATCTCCGCCGCCGACGAGCGCGTCCGCGCGGCCGCGCCCGTGAGCGGCATGGCCGACCTCGTCTACTACGTGGGCGAAGACGGCGTCAACGGCCACTGCGACTGCATGTTCCTCTACAACACCGCCCGCTGGAACTGGACCACGATCGCGGCGCTCATTTCTCCGCGACCGCTGCTTTTCGCCAATTCGGATCAGGACCCCATCTTCCCGATGAGCGCCAACGAGCGGGTCATCAACCGGCTCGAAACGCTCTATGCGCGCTTCGGCGCCGGGGACCGCGTGGAGGCGGTCGTCAGCATCGGCGGCCACGCCTACCGGCGGGACCTCCGGCGGGCGATCTTCGAGTTCTTCAACCGGCACCTGAAGCAGGACGCCCGTCCCGTCGAGGATCCCGATGCGGGGTTCGGTCCCGACGGCAAGCACCGCCACGCGGGCCGGGAGCTGCGCGTCTTCCCCGAGGATTCGGATCTGCCCAGGGACTCCCTCAACGCGCGCGCGGACGAAATCTTCCCCGTTCTTTCCCGTCCCGAGGCGCCGGCGCCCGGAGGGTTCGAGCCGTGGAGGGCGCGCCTGGTGAGCGAGATTCGGAAACGCGTCTTCGCGGGCCTTCCGGAAGATCCCGCCCCCGGTCGGATCCCCGGCGCCCCCGGAGTGGGCCCCTCCGTCGCGGACCTTCCGGGCGCCGCGAGCGCGCCGCCCTGGATGGTGGTTCTTAATCCCGATGAACCGGCGGGCGAGCTCCCCTCCTGGGCCCGCCCCCTCGTCGGAGGCGCCGCCGCGCGGGTGGTGGCTCCGCGACGCGGCTGGACGCGGAAGAATCCGCCCAACACCGTCGAGCGAAGCTACGTGCTCCTGGGCACGACGGTGGACGCCGAACGGGTCTGGGACGTGCGCGCCGCCCTGCGCGCCGACGGCCGTTCCTGGCGCCTGGCCGGGCGCGGGCCGGCGGGAATCCTGGCCGCGTACGCCGCGCTTCTCGAGCCGGAGCGCGCGGCGGCCGTCACGCTCGTCGAACCTCCCGCCTCGCATCGCGAGGGACCGCACTTCCTCGGGGTCCTGCGGGCACTCGACATCCCGGACGCCCTGGGCGCCCTGGCGCCCCGTCCTCTGACTCTGGCGGGCGCGCGGGATCCCGCCTTCGACCGCACGCTCGAAATCTATCGTGCCGCCGGAGCGGAGGACCGGATCGAGCGGAGATGAATCGAACCCTTGCGGTCGTGGCGGTCCTCTGGGCGGGTTGCGCCGCGCCGCCCGCTCCGGGCGGACGCGCGACGGTCTCGGGCCGGGTCGTCGGCCCCCACGGCCCGATCCCCAACGCCTTCGTCTACGTCAAGAAAGGGCTGGAGGGACTCCGCTTCGCCCCTCCCTCGGAGCCCGTGATTGTCGACCAGCGCGGCCTGGAATTCGTCCCCCGGGTCCTCGGAGTCCGCGTCGGCCAGCCCCTGCGGATCACGTCCTCGGATGATACGATTCACAACGTCCACAGCGACACGCTGGAGAACGAGGGGTTCAACGTGAATCTCCTCCGGGACGAAAGCGTCGTCCGCGTGTTCCGCCGGCCGGAGATCATGATCGTCCTCAAGTGCGACTATCACGCCCACATGCGCGCCTATGTCGGCGTGGTCGAGCATCCCTACTTCGCGGTCACGGGCTCCGACGGGCGTTTTCTTTTCTCCGACCTTCCCGCGGGAAGCTACACGCTGGCGGCGTGGGTCGAGGAGTCCGGAGTTCGCGAGCTCGAGCTTCAGGCGGATCCCGGCACGCTCCGGGAAATCACCCTCCACTTCTGATCCCCTCCGCCGTATAAAGAATGCGGAATCTTTCCGGGAGGGGATCCGGCCATGCGGAGCGGGCTTTTGGCGCTCGCCCTTTCGGCGCTCGCCGCGCCGGCGCGGGCGGACGAGGAATCGTGGGCGGACCGGTTCGAGGATCTGGCGCGCCGCTATTATGCGTCCGAAGCCGACCGACCGGAGACCGTGCGGCAGTTGTCCGAAACCCTCGACCGGGCGTTCGCCCGGGCGCGCGAATCGGCGAAGGCGGCGCACCTCCTGGAGGATCTTCTCGAAAGCCAAAAGCGGCTATTCGACGCCGACAAGTCGCTTCAGGCCCGCCTCCGGGAGGCGCACGCGGTTCTTTTCTCCTGGAAGCTCAAACAGGCTACGGGTCCCGGGCTTCTCGAAGACCTGCGCCGGTGGTGCGTTCAGAAAAAGCTCGAGGAGGAACGCCGGAAGGTGCAGGCGATTCTGGACCGCCTCCGGCCGCCGGCCAAGCCGGCCCCGGATGCTCCGCGGCGGGCGCAGTTGCGCGAGCAGCGGCAGACCGCCCGGCGTACCGTGGACGAGTTCCTCGCCCAGCGCGTGCGCAGCGCCTCCGCCGAGATCCGCAAGATCGTCGACTGGATGCGCCAGGAGAAGTACGCGCCCCCTGAAGCCCGGACACGGCTCAAGGACCTCGCGCGCCGGCTCCTGGGCCCCGAGGGGCCGGGGACCGCGGACCTCGCGGCCGCCCTCGACGCCCTGGAGCACTCGGCCGAGACCCAAGGGGACGCCCGGCGGTTCGAGTCCCGCCTCGAGCAGCTCGTCAAGCCCCTGGCGGACCGCCTCCTGGCGGCGGTGGACAAATGCCTGGCCGCACGGGAACCCGGCCTGGGCTTCGATCTGTTCCAGTATCTGATCCGGGTGGATCCGGAGAATGCGCGGGCGCGCAAGGCGCTCGGACAGGTGAAGGTGCAGGACCGGTGGCTGCGCCCGTACGACGCCGAACAGTTCCGCGCCGGCTGGGTCTGGGACGACCGCTGGGGGTGGATCCTCGCCCGGGAGCGCGCCCGCTACGAACGGGGTGAATATTTCGACCCCGAGTTCCGGCGCTGGGATGCGATCGCCTCCTGGAACCGGCTGCACGCCGAAGCCTCCACGCCCTGGAGGCTCAAGAGCGAGCACTTCGAGCTCGTCTCCACCGCGGATCTCGAGCTTTCCGTCAAGGTCCTCAAGCGCCTGGAGGATTTTTTCCTGCAGGCGTTCGGGGAGTACGACGTCTTCTTCGCCAAGCCGGGATCCACGCGCGGCGCGGACCTCATCTTCGGCGTCGCGCCCGTCTCCAAGCGACTTGTGGTCCACTTCTATCGCGACGAGGCGCAGTTTAAGAGGTTCGCTTCTCCCCCCACGAACTGGGCGGCCGGCTTTTACTCCGGAAGCACCGGCGCTTCGTACTTCTACGCGGACGGCGGCGATTTCGACGCCACCGTGCTCCAGCACGAGCTGACGCACCAGATCCTGGGCGAGTTCTCGGAAGGAGGCGCCCCCGCCTGGCTGGCCGAAGGAGCGGCCGTCTACCTGGAGGACGCCTTCTTTCAGGACGGGGTCATGACTCTGGGGGCCTTCGAAAACCACCGCAGAGTCGTCGAATACACGAAACACGTCCGCGCCGGTCGGCCCGAGCACTCCTTTCGAAGAATGCTCGAGTTCGTGACCGGCCGGGACTGGGATCAGGGTAATATCGCGCAGAACTACCGGGGCGCCGGCGCGGCCGTCTATTTTCTCATGACCTTCGACGGAGGACGCTACCGCGGAGACTTCATCGACTTTCTCCGCGACACCTACCAGCGCGCCGGGCGGCCCCTCGAAGACTACTTTGGACTCTCTATCGAAAGCCTCGACTTTCTCATGGATCGGTTCTACCGGGAGTGCACTCCGTAGTCCCGCCCGAACGGCGCCCACCCCTGGACCGCCACCGGATTCGCATCCTGCCAATCAAACGGCGGTTACGGCCGATTCGTAACACCTTGATCCGTAAGCTCTCTCGGCAGCCCGGCCGTGAGAGCGGTGCATTGGAGCGGGCGCATGGAAGGGATCGGTGTATGGGTAGAGGCATTCGGGCGGTCTTGCCCTTTCTTTTCGGCGGAATCCTGAACGCTGCGGCGGACGAAGCTCCGCCGGCGCGAACTCATGCCTTCGCCCCTTCGGAGGAGGCGATCCTCAACCCCGAACGGGGCTTCTATTACTGGGTCGATCTTGTCCACGGCCGCGACTTTCGCTTCCTGCGGGCCAACGGGGACACCTTGGGATTCGCCTCGGTTTCCCTGGCGGCCTATCGGACCTCCCCCATCGATTCCGCCTTCCTGGCGAAGCTCTGGGCCGGATTCGACGCGGCTCGCGCCTCGGGAATCAAGGTCATCCTCCGGTTCAAATACAGCGAGCGGCCGGGGGATCCGGACGCGCCCAAGGAGTGGATCCTCCAGCACATCCGCCAGCTCGCTCCTCTCCTTCAGGCTCACTCCGACGTCATCGCCGTCCTCCAGGCGGGGTTCATCGGCGCGTGGGGAGAATGGCACAGTTCCAGTTACGGCCTCACCAATCCGGCCGACGAGAACGACATCCTGCGCGCGCTCCTGGCCGTCTTCCCGCGCGAGCGGGCCATCCAGGTCCGTAAACCCATTCACAAACAGCAGGCCCTGGGATTCGCGCCCCTCGATCCGGCGGAGGCTTTTTCCGGATCCGACCGCGCGCGCGTGGGCCACCACAACGACGCCTTCCTCTCCAACGAAAACGACGGCGGGACCTATCCCACTCCCGCGGAGCCCCACAAGGAGTGGGTCGCCGCGGAGAGCCGTTTCGTCCCCGTGGGCGGAGAATGCAACCGCCTGAACGCCCCCCTGACCGACGGCCCTCACGCGGACGGACACATGACCCGCTTCCGCTTCTCCTTCCTGAGCCGCCAATACCAGCGCTCCGTCATCGAAACCTGGCAGCGCACCGGATGGCTGGAGGTCTTCCGGCGCAAACTCGGATACCGCATCCGGCTCCTGGAGGCCTCCTGGCCCGACGCGGTCCGGCCCGGCGGCATCCTCGAGTTCTCCGCGCGCGTCCGCAACGACGGCTACGCTCCCCCCTTCAACCGCCGCCCTGTCTATCTGGTCCTGGCCGGCGACACGGCGTGGCACGCCTGCCGGCTATGGTGGGTGGATGTGCGCCATTGGGACGGCGGCGGACGCGAGGCGTTCTTCACGGCCCGCTTGCGCGTCCCCGCCGGCGTGCCGCCGGGCCGGTATCGCCTGAGCCTGTGGATGCCGGACGCCGCGCTCAGCCTCCAGTACCGTCCCGAGTACGCCCTCCGGCTGGCCAACGCGGGCCTCTGGGACCCCGCCTCCGGATACAACGTCCTGACGCGGGACCTCCTCGTGGATCCCTCCGCTCCCGGGGGCGCCGATCCGGCCGCCGCGAGATTCGCCGAAGCGCCGTGACGAAAATCGTGCCCTGAAACGTTCCCCGACCGTAGAGTAGGAGGACCGGAGCGGGACCGAACGATTCCGGAGAAGCCTCGATTCATGCGCGCTCGGCGTTCCCCCCTTCTCCTCCTCGCGCTGGCCGGATCCGCCGCGGCGGTCCAGGACCTCTCGCCCGAGGAATCCGTCCGCCGCATGAGGGTTCCCGAAGGCTTCGAGGTCACCCTCACGGCGTCGGAACCCCAGATCCGCCAGCCGGTCACGATGAGCTTCGACGATCGCGGGCGAATCTGGGTCCTTCAGTACCTCCAGTACCCGACCCCCGCGGGGCTCAAACCCGTCCGGGTGGACGAGTATCTGCGCACCGTGTATGACCGCGTCCCCGAGCCGCCTCCCCGAGGCCCCCGCGGCGCCGACCGGATCACGATCCTTGAAGACCGCAACGGCGACGGCTTCTACGAAACGGCCAAGGATTTCGTCACGGGCCTCAACCTCGCCAGCGGCCTGTGCCTGGGACGCGGCGGCGTCTTCGTCGCCCAGCCGCCGTACCTTCTCTTCTACCCGGACCGCGACGGCGACGACGTGCCCGACGCCGATCCCGAGGTCCTCCTCGAAGGGTTCGGCATGGAGGACGCTCACGCCTTCGCCAACTCCCTGCAGTGGGGACCCGACGGATGGCTCTACGGCGCCCACGGCAGCACCGTGACCGCCCGCATCCGCGGCATCGAGTTCCAGCAGGGCATCTGGCGCTACCACCCCGTCACGAAAGAGTTCGAGCTGTATGCCGAGGGCGGCGGGAATACCTGGGGACTGGACTTCGACCGGCACGGCCACGCCCTCGCGGGGACCAACTGGTCCTCTTTCGCCTGCCTCCATCAGGTCCAGGGCGGCTATTACATCAAAGGCTTCGCCAAGCACGGCCCGCTCCACAACCCCTATGCGTTCGGCTATTTCGACCACGTCCCCTATGCGGGCTTCAAAGGAGGCCACGTCACCTGCGGCGGCGTTCTCTACCTCGGAGGCGCCTTCCCGCCCGCTTTCCACGACACCTACATCGCCGCCAACCCCCTCTCCAACGCCGTCCACTGGCATCTCCTGGAACGCAAAGGATCGAGCTTCACCGCCCGTCACGGCGGCGAGCTTCTCGTCAGCGACGACCCCTGGTTCCGCCCGATCGACTGCCTCGTGGGACCCGACGGCGCGCTCTATGTCGTGGACTGGTACGACGCGCGCCTCAACCACGTGGACCCCCGCGACACGTGGGACCGGCGCAACGGGCGCATCTACCGGGTCGCTCCCCGCGGCCTCCCGAAGCCGGCCCCGCCGCTTCA
>DATLZA010000080.1 GCA_035574235.1 Planctomycetota bacterium
CCGCCGGCGGCGGCGCCTTCTCTGGGCGCGCGGGGCGTGCGCGCTGGCGGCGGTGCTCGCCGGAGCGACCGCGCTGGCGGCGCTCGTGGACTGGCTGGTTCTGCTGCCGGACGGGGCCCGCGTGGCGCTTTCGGCGGCGGCGTACGGGGCGGCGCTGGCGGCCGGATGGGCGACCGCCGGGCGCTTCCTCCGGCGCGCCCCCGACGCGCGCGTGCTGGCGCGCTTCGTGGAGCAGGCCCGGCCCGAACTTCGGGAAGACCTTCTTTCGGCCGTCGAGCTGGCCGACCCGCGCGCGGCCCGCGCGGTGGAGTCCCCCGCCTTCCTCGAGGCGCTTCAGCGGAGCGTCGCCGGCCGCCTCCGGAACGTCGAGGTCGAGGCGGTCCTTCCGCTTCGAAGGATCGCGCCGTGGGCCTGGGCGGCCGCGGGAGCCCTGGGCGTCGTCGGAGCGCTTCTCCTGGTTCCGGGGTTCCGCTACGAGCATCGCCTGCTTCGGGCGCTCCTCCCGCTGGCGAATCTCGAACGCCTGTCCCGCGTGGGCGTGGCGATCCTCGAACCGCGTCCGCCCGAGCGCCGCGTGCCGCAGGGGGACCGGGTCGGCGTGCGGATCGAGCTTTCCGGGCCCGAGACCCGGCAGGCGATCCTGGAGATCTTTCCCGAGGAGGGACGGCCGGAGCGGACGGAGATGCGTCCGCTCGGGGACCGGCGGTTCGAGGCGGCGGTGCCGGTGGGCCGCGCTCCGGTGTCGTACCGCATCCGGGCGGGGGACGCGATCACGAGGAAGTTTACGCTGACTCCCCTTCCGCGTCCGGAAGTGGTCGCGTTCCGGAAAACGTTCGTCTATCCGGCCTACACGGGCAAACCGCCGCGCCGCTCGGGCCCCGAAGCGTCGGGAGACCTGGTGGAGCTGGAGGGGACCGCCGTCGAACTCGACGTGGAGGTCAACGAGGACGTCCGCGCGGCCGAGCTGCGGCTGGAGCAGGGAGGCGCGCCGTCGACCGTGCCGCTGCGTCCGTCGGAGGATCCCCGGCGGCTGAAAGCCGCTCTGCAGCTTTCGAGTTCCGGGACCTACCGGGTTCACCTGACCGCGGCGGCGACCGGATTCGAGAACAAGTTCAGCCCGCAGTACGAGATGCGCGCGTTGCCGGATCTTGTGCCCCGCGTGTCGATCGACGAGCCCGCGCAGGATCTCCTCGTCCCTCCCGACGAGGTCGTCGTCCTGCGGGGCGTGGCGCAGGACGATCTCGGGTTGCGGCGGGTGGCGCAGGGGATCCGGGTCAACCAGGGCGAGTGGAAGGAGGTCACGCTCGCGGAAGACGCCGGGCTGCGGCACGCGGTGTCCCACCGCTGGGATCTTTATGAGCTCGGCGTTCAGCCGGGGGACCGGATCACGACGAAGCTGGTGGCGGTGGACCTCAAGGGCAACCGGGCCGAGTCGGCCCCGCTGCACGTCTCCGTCAGCGCGCCGGGATTCGATCCCCACCGGTTCCTTCCGCTGGCGGCCAAGGAGGGGGTGTACGCGGCGCTCGTCGAGCTGCGCGACGCGGCACGGGCGCTGGAGAAGCGGGCGGCGGAGGTGGCGGGACTGCCGGGGGGCGATGAGGAGCTTCCGCGGCGGCAGGCGCACCTGAACCTCCTGGCGCAGGTCGAGAAGGTGGCGCAGGAGGCGGAGGTGGCGGAGTCGCGCGCGAAGGAGGCGTTGCGGTCGGCGCGTTCGGCGCGCGAGGCGGAGGCGCTGGATCTGGCGGCGCGCGCGATGCGGCGTCTGCGGGAGGACGCGCTTTCCGAGGCGCGCGGGGAGGGCGCGCCGGCGGGCGCCGCGCGGCGGGCCGCGGAAGGGGCGGCCTTCGCCGAGGCGCAGTACCGGGAGATCCTGGCGGGGGAGGAGGCTCTGGCGATTTTCTCCGACCTGCGCGACCTGGCGCGGGAACAGGAGGGGCTGCGGCGGGGGACGCTCGCGGCGCGGGCGGCGCAGGATCCCAAGGTGTGGGAACGTCTCGCGCGGCGGCAGGGGGTGGCGTCCAGCCAGGCCAAGGCGGTGGAGGACGTCCTGGCGGTGCTCGTCCTGCGCGCTCCGGAAGGAATCGCGCGGCGGGTCTCGGCGCTGCGCAAGGAGCTGGAGGAGGCGCGGTCCGCGCTTCGCAAGGCGCTCGAGGCGCCCCTCTCCCCGGCGCTCGAGGGGGCGTCGGAGGGAATGCGGCAGGCCGTGGCGCGGGCGTTCTACGAATTCGTCGGGATCGAAAAGGAGCTGGCGCGCCGGGCGCGGGCGGCCCAGGCGGAGCTGGCCCGCGGATCGCCGCCCTCCCATGCGGACGTGCGCTGGGCGCGCGAGGCGCCGCCGGCGGATCGGATGCTCCGCGGACGGGCGGCCCAGGCGCTTCTGGGCGCCCGCGCGGCCGTCGAGGAAGCGCGGCGGGACGCGGATGCGTTCTTCGTCGCCGACTCGGCGCTGGCGGCGCGCGCGCTCGGGGCGGTGCTGGACGCCCGGGCGGCCGATCCTTCTTCGGGGGAGGCGCTGTCGACGATCGAGCGGGCCTATCGGACGCTCGAGACGGGGCACCGCGTCTCCGAGATCGCCGCGGCGCTGCGAGAGCTGGCCGAGGGGGAGCGCTGGCAGGCGGGTTCGACCGCGGCGGCGACGCGCCATCCGAAGGACGGGGCGTGGCTCGAGGACCGCGTCCGGACGCTCGAGGCGGAGCTCGGCGCGGCGGGGCTTTCGGAGGAGGCGGTCCGGGACTTTCTAAAGGCGTGGCGGGGAGGGCCGGGGGATGCGGTCCGTCGGGAGATGGCGGCCCGGGCCGCGCCGGACCGCAAGCCCGCCGGCGTGGCGCCGCCTCTGGAGGCGCTGGCCGCCGAGGCGGGGCGCGCGCGGACGCGCCTGGAGCCGTTCCTGGAAGCGGCGCGGCGCGAGCTGCGG
>DATLZA010000081.1 GCA_035574235.1 Planctomycetota bacterium
GGCCCTTGCGGGCCAGGGGCTTTTAAGACCCCAGCGTCTGCCTGTTCCGCCACTCCGGCGCGCGGGGGCTTCAAGTATACCGGAAGGGCCGGCGTCCGGCGAACGCGGCGTTATCCGAGGTCCGGCCAAGGGAGGGAGAGCGCCAGCTCGCGCTCGAAGGCCCGGGCCGCCTGAAGGACCCCCAGGTCGTCGAAGGCGCGCCCCTGGATCTGAAGCCCCACGGGAAGCCCCGCGGAGGTCCGCCCGCAGGGGATCGAGATTCCCGGAAGCCCCGCGAGGTTCGTGGCCACCGTGTAGACGTCGCAGAGATACATCGCCAGGGGATCGGCCGCCTTGGCGCCCAGCGGGAAGGCGGGCGTGGGGGAGGTGGGACCCACCAGAACGTCGCACCGCTCGAAGGCGCGGTCGAAGTCTTCGCGGATCCGGCGGCGGACCTTGAGGGCGCGGTTGTAATAGGCCTCGTAGTAGCCGCTCGAAAGCGCGAAGGTCCCGAGAAGAATCCGCCGCGTCACCTCGGGGCCGAAGCCCTCCCCCCGTGACCGCGAGATGAGGGCGATCACGTCTTCGCCGCCGCGCGCGCGGTAGCCGTAATGGACGCCGTCGTAACGGGCCAGATTCGAGCTGGCTTCGCAGGGAGCCACCACGTAGTAGGCGGCGATGGCGTATTCGGTGAGCGGAAGGGACACTTCGACCCGGCGCGCCCCCGCCGCCTCCATCCGCGCGATCGCCCGCTCGACGGCCAGCCGCACCTCGGGATCCAGGCCCGGACCGAAGTACTCCTTCGGGATCCCGAGCCGCAGGCCGTCCGCGGGGCGCTCGAGATCGCCCACGAAGTCCGGGACCGGACGGTCCACGGAGGTCGAGTCGAGCGGGTCGTGACCCGAGAGGACCTGGGCCAGCAGGGCCGCGTCCCGCACGGTTCGGGCGAAAGGTCCGATCTGGTCGAGGCTCGAGGCGAAGGCCACCAGCCCGTAACGCGAGACGCGCCCGTAGGTGGGCTTGAACCCCACGGTGCCGGTGAGCGCGGCGGGCTGGCGGATGGACCCGCCGGTGTCCGAGCCGAGCGCCAGAAGCGCCATCCCCGCCGCGACGGCCGCCGCCGATCCTCCGCTGGAGCCTCCGGGGACGCGCTCGAGGTCCCACGGGTTGCGCGTCGGAAAGAAGGCGGAGTTTTCCGTGGACGAGCCCATGGCGAACTCGTCGAGGTTGGTCTTCCCCACGATTACGGCGTCGGCCGCGCGGAGCCTGCGGACCACGGTCGCGTCGTAGGGAGGGACGTAGTTTTCGAGAATCCGCGACGCACACGTGGTGCGGGCGTCCGCCGTGCAGATGTTGTCCTTGACGGCCACCGGGATTCCGGCCAGCGGCCCCACGGGCTCGCCGCGGGCGATCTTCTCGTCCACCCGCCGGGCCTGCGCGCGCGCGGCCTCGGCCGTCACCGTGAGGAACGCCCGGACGCGGCCGTCCGCGCGCTCGATGCGTTCCAGAAACCGTTCGAGGGCGCCGGCGGCGCGGACTTTTCCGGAAACGATGTCCTGCCGGAGGGCGAAGGCGTCGCTCATTCGATGACCCGCGGGACGACAAAGAAGTCGCCGGTGCGCTCCGGCGCGTTCTTGAGCGCCTCCTCACGCGGCAGGCACGGGCGGGGCACGTCCTCCCGGAAGACGCCGGCGCTCTCGGCGGCGTGCGTGAGCGGTTCGACGCCCTGCACGTCGAGTTTTTCGAGCTGAGCCACGTAGTCGAGGATCGCCCCGAGCTGGGCCCCGTAGCGGGCGAGGTCCGCTTCCGAAAGCTTCAGGTGCGCCAGCCGGACGACGTGCTCGACGGTTTTGCGGTCGATGGCCATGAGGGCGCTACTTTACCAGACCCGACCCCCGGGAGTCTACGGCCTTCCGTCGAGGGCCCGCCGGAGGGAGGCCACGAAGCGCTCGACGTCGCGGGGCTTGCCGCCGGCCTCGACGAGGCGCAGGAGGGCGCTTCCGACGACGACCCCGTCGGCCTCCGCCGCGGCGCGGGCGGCGTCGGCGGGCGAGGCGATCCCGAAGCCCACGCAGAGGGGGCGGTCGGTCAGGCGCCGGACGCGGCGGACGAAGGAGGAGACGTCCGACGAGAGTTTCGCGCCGGTGACGCCCTTGAGGGAGACGAGGTAGATCCACCGTTCGGAGAGGCGCGCGATGCGCCGGATGCGTTCGTCCGAGCAAGTGGGGGAGACCAGGAAGATGAGCGGAACTCCCGCGCGCCTGGCGGCGGGCCGCAGGCCGTCGGCTTCTTCGGGAGGGAGGTCCGGAACGATCACGCCGCGGAGTCCGGCGCGGGCGGCGCGGCCGAAGAAGCGCCGCGGATCGTACTGGAGGATCGGGTTGACGTAGGTCATGAAGTCGAGCGGGGTTTCCCGGAAGGACTCGGCCAGCCGGAAGGCGTCTTCCGGCGTGGCCCCTCGGTCGAGGGCCTTCTGGGAGGTGGCCTGGATGACGGGTCCGTCGGCCAGGGGGTCGCTGAAGGGGATGCCGAGCTCGATCTCGTCGGCCCCGCCGGCGGCGCAGGCTTTGAGGAGCTCCCGGCATCCGGTCCGGGTCGGGTAGCCCGCCGTGACGAAGGGAATCAGGAGCTTACGCGCGGCCGTCATGTTCCTGGACGATTCCGATGTCTTTATCGCCCCGGCCGGAGATGTTGACGACGAGGATCCGGCCCTTCTTCATCGTGGTAGCGAGTTTTTCGGCGAAGGCGACGGCATGGGCCGATTCCAGGGCGGGGATAATCCCCTCTTCGCGGGAGAGACGGTGAAAGGCCTCGAGCGCCTCGCGGTCGGTGGCGGCGACGTACGTGACCCTTCCGGTGTCCTTGAGGAGGGCGTGTTCGGGGCCCACGCCGGGGTAATCGAGGCCCGCGGAGATCGAGTGGGTGGGGAGCACCTGGCCCCACGGGTCCTGGAGAAGGTAGCTCAGGGATCCGTGCAGGACGCCGGGGCGTCCGGCGGAAAGGGACGCCGCGTGATCGGGCCCGCGGAGTCCGCGCCCGCCGGCCTCGACGCCGTAGAGCCGCACGCCGGCGTCCCGGACGAACGGGTGGAAGATTCCGATCGCGTTGGAGCCGCCGCCCACGCAGGCGACGACGGCGTCCGGGAGGCGCGGCCGGAGCTGGCGGCGCACTTCGCGGCCGATGACCGCCTGGAAATCGCGCACGAGGCGCGGGTAGGGATGGGGACCGACGACCGACCCGATGATGTAGTGGGTCGTGTCGACGTTCGTGACCCAGTCGCGGATCGCCTCGTTGCAGGCGTCCTTGAGGGTGCGGGTGCCGCTGGCGACGGGGACGACCTCGGCCCCCAGGAGTTTCATGCGGTAGACGTTGAGGGCCTGGCGGCGGCAGTCCTCTTCGCCCATATAGACGACGCACCGCAGGCCGAAGAGGGCGCACACGGTGGCGGTGGCCACGCCGTGCTGGCCGGCGCCGGTTTCGGCGATGATGCGGGACTTTCCGAGCCGCCGGGCCAGCAGAACCTGGCCGAGGCAGTTGTTGAGCTTGTGGGAGCCGGTGTGGTTGAGGTCCTCCCGCTTGAGGTAGATATCCGGTCCTCCGATGCGGCGGGTCCACCGTT
>DATLZA010000082.1 GCA_035574235.1 Planctomycetota bacterium
GGCGGCGCGGGTGCGGTTCGAGGCGCAGAAGGCGCTGGCGCGGGCGGCGATCGAGCTTCTGGGGCGGGCGCCCGCGGAGGGAGTTCCGGAGCCGCCGCTTCGGAGGATCGAGCTTTCCTTGCGGCCGGATCGGCGCGGGGCGGAAGGGACCTTCGAGCTCAAGCCGGAGGAGGTCGCCTACCGGGTGGTGGTGGAGGACGACTTCGGGTTCGGCAACGCCGTTCCCCCCAAGCGGTCGCTGACGGTCGTTCCCGACGAGCCGCCGCGGGTTCTTCTTCTGCCGGAGCGCTTCGGACGGCCGGGGGAGGAAGGGCTTTCGGAGGAGGGCGAAGTCGAAGGGATGCCGGTGCCGATCGGGAGCGCCATCCGGATCGCCTACTATGCGGCGCATCCGTACGGTCTGGATCGGGCGCGGCTGGTCTACCGCGTGGTGAAGGCGCGGGCGTCGGGGGAAACGGGAACCGGCGCGCCGCCGGAGGCGCCCTGGATTCCCCTGCCCCTCAAGGAAGTGCGGGGGACTCCGGAGGCCGGGCCGTTCGATCTGCGCCTGGGGCTCTTCCGCAACAGCGGCTTCCGGGACGTGGTGGAGTTTCATCCGCTTCCCTCGCCCGATCCGGATCGGGTTCCGGGGAGGACGGAAGGGGGCGGGTGCTTCGATTTCCACACAAAGGCGGTTGCGGATCTTCAGGTGGGGGATCACATCGAGTTCGCCGTGGAGGTTTTCGCGCGCAACCCCGCGCTCGCGGACCAGCCGGGGCGTTCGGAGGTGCGGGCCAAGGCGGTGGTGACGCAGGCGCAGTTCGTCTCCTGGGTCCTCGAGACGCTGGGCCACGAGCGCCGGATCCGCCAGCTCGAGGCGCGCCAGCGGGGCGTCTTCGCCCCCGAGGGGACCGACCGCTGAGGGGCGGGAAAGGGTCTCTCCGGCCCGCGGATTCCGTGTAATGGACGGCCCCCGGGCGGCTATCTTCGCCTTGGAGGTGAAGGGATGAGCTCGATCCTCGCGCTTGCGGCCCTTCTGGGGGCCGTCCAGGAAGACACCGCCGCCCAGCAGGAAATCCAGCGCCGCGTCCGGGCGGAAACGGACGTCACCGCCCGCCGCGTCGAGACCATGGTCCGCGCGCTCCTTTTCCACCGGCTCGACCAGGTGCAGGAGCGCCGCGTTCTGGAGGAGGTCGCGGGGACTCTTTCCACCCTCAGCCGCGAAGAGATGGCGCGCGTTCTTGAGCGCCTCCGGGCCGCCGCCGCGGCCCCGGACGCCGACAAGGCCCGGGCCGAAATCGACGCCGCCTACGTCCACCACCGCCGCATCCTCGAGGCCCTCGAGCGGCTGCTGTCGCGCTACGACGCCGTGCGGGATCTGGAGCAGGCCGCCGAGCGCCTGGAACGCGCCGCCGCGGAGGAGCTGGAGCTTTCGCTGCGCACGGCCGAGCACGCCCGGGAGTCCGCGCGGATGGCGGCGCGGGAGAAGGCCGAGGAAGAGGCCCGCCGCCGCAGCGCCGAGGCCGTCCAGGACTTCGAGCGCCAGGGACGCGAACTTCAGGAACAAAAGAAGAAGCTCGACGAAGAGCTCGCGCGCGCCCGAAAGCGCGTCCAGGATCTCCAGGCGGAGGCCGCGCGTCTTTCGAAAGAGAAACCTCAGGATCCCCAGGAGCGCGAGCGGCGGGCGAAGGACCTGCGCGAGCGGACGCAGGCCGCCGAGCGGGAACGGGCGGCGCTCGAGAAGCGGGCCCGCGAGACTCAGGAGGAACTGGCCCGCGTCGAGCGGGAACGCGCCCGCGCCCAGGAGGCGGAGAAGCGCGAGCGCGCGCGGCAGGAAGACCGCCGCCGGATCGAGCGCGCGATCCAGGCTTCCGTGGAGCGCGTGGCCGACGACCAGGGGGACCTGGAGCGGCGGGTGCGCGAGACGTTCGCGCAGCTCGCCGCGCTCAAGGCCGGGCTGCCCGCGGAGCACCAGGAGCGGCTGCGCGCCGCGGAAGAGCGCGCCGCCGAGCGGGGTCTCCCGAAGGTCCTGGAGGAGGCGGCCCGGAAGTTGCGCGCCTCGGGCGACTGGGAGCGCCGGCAGGCGCAATGGCGGGCCGCGCGCGAGCAGCAGGCGAAGGCGGCCGCGGATCTGCGGGACCTGGCGCGCGCGCTCCGGGCGCCGCTCGGGGAGCTCGACGCCCTGCGCGAGGCCCGCGCCCGGATCGAGCGCGCGCTCGAGGAGCAGAAGGCCCTCGCCGCGGAGGCGGCCCGTCCGCCTGAGTCGCGCGAGGCGGAGGAGGCGCTGCGCGATCAGGAGCCCGCCGCCCGGCCCCAGCAGGAGGCCGCCGCGCGCCTCGAGGAGGCGCTGCGCGACGTGGACCGCCGGATCGCCGAGGCGGAGAAGGCGCGGGAGAATCCGCTGGCCGCCCTTCAGCGGACGGCCGAGGCGCTGGATCGCCTGATCGAGGACCAGAAAGAGGCGCGCCAGGCGACGCAGGAGGCGCCCTCCAAGGATCTGCCGAACCTGGCGCCCCGGCAGCAGGAGCTGGCGGCGCGGGCGGAGGAGCTGCGCCGCGACGCGGCGGCCGCCGCGCCCAAGGGCGCCTCGCCCCTCGAGGAGGCGGCGCGCGCCATGGAGAAGGCCGGGGAGGCCCTCCAGGCCCGCAACGCGTCCCAGGCCGCCGCCCGGCAGGATCAGGCGCTCCAGGCGCTCCAGGAGGCGCGCGCGGCGCTCGCGGAGGCGGGGCAGGC
>DATLZA010000083.1 GCA_035574235.1 Planctomycetota bacterium
CCCGTACAGCGCCCCCGCCTGTCCGTCCGCGTAGGTCACGTTCTCGTAGCTGTCGAGGACCTGAACCTCGTACTGGCCCAGGAGAAAGACCCCGCTGTTGCCGCGCCCCTGGCTTTCCCCCTTGGGGGGGTTCGGCGTGGCCCACTCGATGTGCAGCTGGCAGTCGCCGAACTCCTCGCGCGTCCAGATGCCGCCCGACTTCGGCGTGATCTCCATGTATCCGTTCTCGACCTTCCAGGAGGGCGCCTCGCCCTTGGCATTCCTCCACTTGGAAAGGTCGGTGCCGTCGAAAAGAACGATCGCGTCGGACGGGGGTTTCCCGGGCGCGTCCCCCGGCGTCACGACCTTCGGGTGCGGGCGCTTCGAGTCGTGGACCCGCCACTTTCCGTCGGGCAGGAGAGGAGTGTCGTCGTACCCGGGGGACTTCTGCTGGGCGGCAAGCGCCGCGCCCGCCAGAATCGCCAGGGCCGCCAGCGCGGCCGCGCCTCCGATCGTCTTCATCGCCGGATCTCCTTCGTTTCGAGGGTCTACGCAAACGCCCATTCTAAGTACGCGGAAAGCCCCTTCCGTGACAAGATTTTGAGGCCCGCGGGGCCTCTCGACTTTCTGGTTTCCCCCCGCCCTTTCCCCTTATAATCTCACCCCCATGAACGCGTTCCTCGAAGAGCAGTTCTCGCTGGCCGGCGAGGTCGCCGTCGTCACGGGCGGAACCGGCGAGCTCTGCAGCGCCATGGCGCACGCCCTCGCGCATGCGGGCGCCCGGGTCGTCCTCGTCGGGCGCGACGCCGAAAAGGCCGCCCGCCGCCTCGAGGCCATCCGCAAGGACGGCGGCGAGGCCTCCTTCGCCGCCGCCGACGTCACCCGCAAGGACGAACTCGAGCGCGTCGCCGCCGACACGGTCGCGCGCCACGGCAAGATCACCATCGCCGTCAACGGCGCCGGCATGAACTCCGCCACCCCCTTCCTCGAGATCACCGACGAGGAAATGCAGCGGATCCTCGAGACCAACTACAAGTCCGTCGTCTTCGGCTGCCAGGTTTTCGGGCGGCGCATGATCGAACAGAAGCTCGGCGGAACGATCGTCAACATCACCTCGATGTCGGCCCTCCGGCCGCTCTCGCGCGTCTTCACCTACAGCGCCACCAAGGCCGCCGTCCTCAACCTGACGCTCAACCTCGCCCGCGAATGGGCGCCCCACGGGATCCGCGTCAACGCCCTTTCGCCGGGATTCTTCCCCGCCGAGCAGAACCGCCGGATCCTCCAGCCCGACCGCGTGGCCAAGATCCTGGCCCACACGCCCATGAACCGTTTCGGAGAGCCCGCCGAGCTCATGGGGCCGATCGTCTTTCTCTGCGCCCGGCGGGCCGGCAGTTTCGTCACCGGCTGCCACCTCACGGTGGACGGCGGCTTTTCCTGCATGGAATTCAACTGATCGCCTATGAAGATCCGCGACGCTCAGGACGCCCAGCTGGACGTGGTCTCCCTCGGCGAATGCATGATCCGCCTTTCGCCGCGCGGCCATCAGCGGATCGAGTTCGCCTCCGAGTTCGAAGCCTGGGTGGGCGGCGGCGAATACAACGTGGCCTACGCGGCCGCGCGCCTGGGCCTGCGGGCCGGCTGGGTCTCGCGCCTTCCGGACAACCCCGTCGCCTGGATGATCCGCAACCACGCCCGCGGCGGGGGACTGGACCTTTCCCACGTCGTCTGGGTGCCCTACGACGGCGTGGGGCGGCAGGACCGCGTGGGCCTGAACTTCACGGAGGTGGGCACCGGGGTCCGCGGAAGCGTCACGCTCTACGATCGGGGACATTCGGCGGCCGCCCGCCTGAAGCCGGGAGAGGTGGACTGGAAAAAGCTCTTCGCCCGCGGCGTGCGGTGGTTCCACACCGGAGGGATCTTCTCCGCCCTCTCCCCCTCCTGCGCGGAAGTCGCCCTCGAGGCCCTCCGGGCCGCGCACGAGGCCGGCGCCGTCACGAGCTACGACCTCAACTTCCGCTCCAAGCTCTGGAGCGCCCGGGAAGCCCGCGCCGCCACCGAGAAGCTCATGCCCTACATCCGCGTCCTCATCGGCAACGAGGAGGACTTCATCAAGGTGCTGGGCATGAAGGTCGAAGGCGTCGGCGAAGATTTCAAGGGGCTCGAGGTCGAAAGCTACCAGCGCATGGTCGGCGAAGTCGTCCGGACCTATCCGCAGCTCGCGGCGGTCGGCACCACCCTGCGCGAAGTCGTCAGCGGCCTCGTCAACCATTGGAGCGCGATCCTCTGGTACGAGGGGAAGTTCTACGTCAGCCGCCGGTACGAAAACCTGGAAATCGAAGACCGCGTGGGCGGCGGAGACGGTTTCGCCGGCGGCGTGATCTACGCGCTCCTGACGGGCCGGGGGCCCCAGGAGGCGGTGGAATGGGGCGCCGCGCACGGGGCGCTGGCGCAGTCCACCCGCGGGGACACGTCCATGGTCACGCGGGAGGAAGTCGAACACGTGGTCCGGGGCGGAAGCGCCCGCATCAAGAGATGACCCCTATGCCTTCCTCGAAAATCGGACTCATCGGTCTGGCGGTCATGGGCGAGAACCTCGCCCTCAACATCGAGCGCAACGGCTTTCCGATCGCGGTCTACAACCGCACCTGGGACCGCACCCGGGAACTCCTCGAGGGCCGCGGCCGCGGCAAGCGCCTCCAGGGCGCCCGAACGCTCGAGGAGTTCGTCCGCTCCCTCGAGCGGCCCCGCAAGATCGTCCTGATGGTCAAAGCCGGGGCTCCCGTGGACGAGGTGCTCCAGCAGCTCGTGCCGCTCCTGGAGCCCGGGGACATCGTCATCGACGGCGGCAACAGTCACTTCCTCGACACCCGCCGCCGGCACGACGCGCTGGCCGCGCGCAAGATCGCCTTCATCGGATCGGGCGTCTCCGGCGGCGAGGAGGGCGCCCTGTGGGGCCCCTCGCTCATGCCGGGCGGCCCCCGGGAAGCGTACGAAGCGATCCGGCCGATCTGGGAGAAGATCGCCGCCCGGGTGGACGACGGCCCCTGCTGCGCCTACATCGGCCCCGACGGCGCCGGCCACTTCGTCAAGATGGTCCACAACGGCATCGAGTACGGCGATATGCAGCTCATCGCCGAGAGCTACGATCTCCTGCGCCGGCTTCTCGGGATGGATCCTCCCGAGCTGGCCGACGTCTTCGCGGAATGGAACCGCGGCCTCCTGTCCTCCTTCCTCGTCGAAATCACCGCCAAGGTCCTCCGCAAGAAGGATCCGGAAACCGGAAGATGGCTCGTCGACCTCATCCTCGACAAGGCCGGCCAGAAGGGGACGGGCAAGTGGATGAGCCAGACGGCGCTCGACCTCGGGGTGGCCATCCCCACGATCAACGCCGCCGTCGAGGCCCGGATCCTTTCCGCCTTCAAGGAGGACCGCGTGCGCGCCTCGCGCGTGCTTCCCGGACCGGCCTCCCCTCCTGCGCCGCCTTCCGACCGGCGGGCGTTCGTGGACGCGGTGCGG
Source organism: Planctomycetota bacterium (assembly GCA_035574235.1). NCBI lineage: Bacteria > Pseudomonadati > Planctomycetota > Planctomycetota bacterium. Next base: position 3,496 of record DATLZA010000083.1, read on the forward strand.
GACGCGCTGTACGCCTCCAAGATCTGCTCCTACGCCCAGGGGCTCGTCCTCATGAAGGTCGCCGGCGACGAGTACCGCTGGAACCTCGACCTCGGCGAAATCGCCCGCATCTGGAAGGGCGGCTGCATCATCCGCGCCCAGTTCCTCGATCTCATCAAGCAGGCCTACCGGCGGAACCCCGCGCTTTCGAACCTGCTGCTCGACGACCACTTCAAGGCGTGGGTGACCGACGCCCAGCCCCGCTGGCGGCACGTCGTCCAGACCGCCCAGGCGGCCGGGATCCCCGTCCTGGCCATGAGCGCGAGCCTCGCCTACTACGACGCCCTCCGCGCGGAGCGGCTGCCGCTGAATCTTACGCAGGCCCAGCGCGATTACTTCGGCGCCCACACGTACGAGCGCATCGACAAGCCCGGAACTTTTCATACGGATTGGACCTCATGAGCCGCCTGCGCATCCTCGTCACGACGACCTCCTTTCAGGACACCCCCGGACGGCATCATCAGATGCTGGCCGACGCCGGCGTCGAGATCGACCGCGCCCGCGGTCCCCTGCCCGAGGCGGAGCTGCTCCGGCTCGTGGGCTCGCACGACGGCATCCTCTGCGGCGACGACGCCTTCACCCGCCGGGTTCTCGAGAAGTGCCGCCCGCGCCTGCGGGTCCTCTCGAAGTACGGCATCGGCGTGGACAAGATCGACCTGGCCGCGGCGACCGAGCTCGGCATTCCCGTCACCTATTGCCCGGGCGTCAATCACGTGACGGTGGCCGAGCACACCTTCGGCCTGCTGCTGTCCCTCACGCGCCTCATCCCGCCGCAGGACGCCGCGGTCAAGCGCGGCGAGTGGAAGCGCCTGACGGGACGGGAACTCGCCGGCAAGACCCTGGGCATTCTGGGGCTGGGCCGCATCGGCAAGGAAGTCGCCAAGCGCGCGGTCGCCTTCGACATGAAGGTCTGCGCGTACGACGTCGCCTGGGACGACGCGTTCGCCCGGCAGTTCGGCGTGGAGCGCAAGTCCGCCGCCGAGGACGTCCTGCGCGAGGCGGACGTGGTTTCCCTGCACATGAACCTCACCGAGGAGAACCGCGAGTTCATCGACGCGCGGCGGCTGGCCCTCATGAAGAAGGGGGCTTACCTCCTCAACTGCGCCCGCGGCGCCCTGATCCACCAGGAGGACGTGGCGCGCGCCCTCCGCGACGGACATCTGGCCGGCTACGGAGCGGACGTGGTGGAACCCGAACCCGTGGAGAAGACCAACCCGCTCCTTTCGGCGCCGAACGTCGTGCTTACGCCTCACGTGGGCTCCCGCACCTACGAAAGCGTGGAGCGCCAGGCCGCGATGGCCGCCGAGAACCTCCTCCGGGTCCTCCGCGGCGAGCCCCCCCTCGCCCAGGCGAACCGGCTGTAGGCCCCCTTTCCCTTGACCGCGGGGCCCCCGCGGGGTTAGCTATTGTCAGACAATTCAGAATCCCCGATGCGCGCCCAACAGGTCGTCCGCGAGATCCAGGACCTCATCCGGCGGGAGGAGATCCCCCCCGGAGGACGGCTCCCCACGGAGCACGCCCTCGCCCGCCGCTTCCGCGTGAGCCGCCCCGTCGTCCGCGAGGCGCTCCAGGCGCTCCGGGCGCTCGGCGTCGTCGATTCCCGCCCCAAGCGCGGCCTCCGGGTCCTTCCCTTCGACCCGGCCGTCCACTTCGATCAGCTCGTGGCCCGCGTCCGAACCGACGAGGAACGCCGCGAGCTGTACGAGCTGCGCCGCATCCTGGAGCCCGGAATCCTGCGCCTGGTGGCCCGGCGCGCCCGCCGCGAGGACCTCGAGGCGCTCGAACGCCTTCTGGCGAAGCCTCTTCCCCCCGGCCGCCGGGGCGTCCGCGAGGGGCTGGCCCGGGACGTGGCCTTCCACGAGGGCCTCTGGCGCCTGGCGGGCAACCGCTTCGTCTGGAGCCTCCGGGGACTTCTCGTCCGGTTCTTCGCCGACCTCGAAAGCGGCCGCGAGCGCCGCCTTTCCGCCGCCTCCATGCGGCGCGCCAACGCCCAGCACGCCGCCATCGTCCGCGCGCTCCTGGACCAGGACGTGGAGCGCGCCGTGCGCCTCCTCGAACGGAATCTCGCCACCTTCCGCCCCCGGGGAGACCGGCCGTGAAGCAGCGAGCGATCGAACCCGCCCTCAGCCCCGCCGCCCGCGAGGAAATCCCTCCCGTCACCGGAGACACGGCCGGCCTGCTGGCGGATCTGGCGGCCTTCCTTCCCCCCGAACGCCTCGTCACGAAACCCGACGATCTCTTCGCGTACGAGTGCGACGCCCAGACCCTCGACCGCGCGCTCCCCCTGGCGGTGGCCTTCCCGGAATCGACCGACGAAGTCGCCCGCATCATCCGCGCCTGCAACGCCCGCCACGTCCCCTTCGTCCCGCGCGGCGCGGGAACGGGGCTTTCGGGCGGCGTCGTCGCCGTCGGGAGCCTGGTTCTTTCGACCGCCCGGCTCAACCGCATCCTCGAGGTCGACGTCCTCAACCGCACGGCCTGGGTCGAGCCGGGCGTCGTCAACATCCACCTCTCGCGCGCCGTGGCCCCGCACGGCCTGCACTACGCGCCCGACCCCTCCAGCCAGTACGCCTGCACGATCGGCGGCAACGTCGCCGAAAACTCGGGCGGCCCCCACACGCTCAAGTACGGCGTCACCACGAACCACGTGCTCGCGCTCGAGGTCGTTCTCCCCGACGGAACCGTCGCCCGCCTGGGCGGACCGGCCGCGGACGCGCCCGGCTACGACCTCGTGGGCGTCTTCGTGGGCTCCGAGGGCACCTTCGGGATCGCGACCAAGATCCTCGTGCGCCTGACGCCTCTTCCGGAAGGGGTCAAGACCGCGCTGGCCATCTTCGACTCCGTGGGCGACGCCTGCCGCGGCGTCACCGAGATTCTCCGGCGGGGAATCCTGCCGGCCGCGATCGAAATGATCGACCAGAAAACCCTTCGCGCCGTCGAGCAGTACATCCGCGCCGGCTTTCCCCTCGACGCGGCGGCCGTGCTCCTGGCCGAAGTGGACGGCCTGACGGACGATCTCGAGCTTCAGGCGGAGGCGGTTCTCTCCGCCTGCCGCGCCGCTGGCGCGCGCGAGGTGCGGCTCGCCCGCGACGACGCCGAGCGCGCCAAGCTCTGGAAAGGGCGCAAACAGGCGTTCGGCGCCCTGGGGCGTCTGGCCCCCAACTACTACACCCACGACGGCGTCATTCCCCGCACCCGGCTCCCCGAAGTCCTCGAGGAGATCGCCCGCATCGAGGAACGCCACCGCGTCCAGATCGCCAACGTCTTCCACGCCGGCGACGGCAACCTCCATCCCGTGGTGCTCTACGACGAACGCGAGCCCGGGGTGCTGGACCGCGTGCGCCGCGCCGGGGAAGAGATCCTGGCGCTCGTCTGCCGCCTCGGGGGAGGACTGTCCGGCGAGCACGGCATCGGCATCGAAAAGCTCTCCTTCATGCGGGATTTCTTCTCCGAGGACGATCTGGCGGAAATGCGCCGCGTGCGCGACGTCTTCAACCCCCGCGGGCTGGCCAACCCCGGCAAGGCCGTGCCCTCCCCCGCCCGCTGCGCCCCCGCGGGACGAAACCGCCTTCCGGTGGGACACTGAGATGGACCGGCCGAAGACCGAAGAGGACGTTCTCGCGATCCTCCGCGAGGGCCGCCCCGTCCATGTCTTCGGCTCGGGAACCAAGCTCCACCTGGGCCCCGGCCCCGCCCCGGAAGCCCGGCCCGTCAGCCTGCGAGGACTGGACCGGATCGTCGCCTACGAGCCGGGCGATCTTGTCGTTACGGTCCAGGCGGGCGCCCTTCTTGCGGACGTCCAGGCGGCCCTCGCCCGGGAAGGCCAGTGGCTCCCGATCGATCCCCCGTTCGCCGCCGCCACGATCGGCGGGATCCTCGCCACGAACGGCTCCGGCCCCCGCCGGCTGGCCTACGGAACCGCGCGCGACCTTCTCCTGGGCCTGCGCGTCGCCGGCCCCGACGGGCGCGTCACCCGCTCCGGCGGCCGCGTCGTCAAGAACGTCACGGGCTACGACCTCCACAAGCTCCACATCGGCGCGTTCGGGACGCTGGGCATTCTCCTTGAGGCGAGCTTCAAGCTCCGGCCGCTCCCGGAACGCCGCGCCGTCTTCGTCCTGCCCTGCCCGTCCGTCCGGAAGGCCCACGAGATCCTGCTGGCCGTCTTCTCCTCGAAACTCCGCCCGGCGGCGCTCGAGGCGCTCGACGCGCGGCTCCTGCCTCTCACGGACGCCCCGGCCGCCGCGCTCGTGGGGGTCGAAGGCAGCGCTCCGATCGTCGAGCGCCATGAGCGGGATCTCCGCGCGATCGCGGACGGATTCGAGCGGCGCGAAGGGACGGCGGCCGACGAGATCTGGACGCGGCTGCGGGATCTTCCCGAGCGGCTCAAGGATCGGGTGCGCGTCCGCCTCGGGGCCCGGCCGCACGACCTGCCGCAGCTCTTGCCCGACGGTCCGCCCCTCTGGATCCGGGCCGGAAACGGCCTGGCCTGGGCGCACCTGGAGCCGGGCCCGGAGGCGGCGCCGGCCGTGCGCGAATGGCACCGGCGCGCCGCGGCCCGCGAAGGCTACGCGGCGGTGGAATCGGCGCCGCCCCATCTGAGCGGCCGCGAATCGCTCCCCTGGGGATTCCCGGAAGATCCGCTCATGAAGGCGATCCGCGCGTCGCGCGATCCGGCCCGTGTCCTCAACCCCGGGAGGGTGCCGCTGTGAAGATCGAACCCGGCGCGGACGCCCCGTCTTTCGAGAAAATCTCCGCCTGCGTCCACTGCGGCCTCTGCCTGGAGGCCTGTCCGACCTACCGGGAACTTCGCGTGGAGATGGATTCGCCGCGCGGGCGGATCTACCTCATGAAGGGCCTCCTTCAGGAGCGGCTGGAGCCCACGGAGGACGTCATCGTCCACCTGGACCGGTGCCTCGACTGCCGCGCCTGCGAGACCGCCTGCCCCTCGGGCGTCGCGTACGGCGATCTTCTCGAGAAGACCCGGACGCTTCTGGAGCGCTCCCGTCCGCGCGGGTGGACGACGCGGCTCCTGAGGGCCTTTTTCTTCCGGGGTCTTCTTCCCCGTCGGGGCGCGCAGGCGGCGCTCTTCAAGGCCCTCTGGCTCTCGCAGGCGCTGGGGTTGACCGCCCTGGGGCGCGGCCTGGCGCGGCTGGGGCTTCTGCGGGGGCGGCTCGGCGCGGCGGCGCGGCAGGCGCCGCGCGTCCCCTTCCGCTCCTTCCGCGCCCGGCGCCGCGGCGCCCTCGACCGGTCGGCGGGCGTCCTGCGCTTCCCCGCCCGGGGGACGCGGCGCCGGCGG
>DATLZA010000084.1 GCA_035574235.1 Planctomycetota bacterium
GGCGGGCGCGAGCCGCTTCCGACTGCCCGACGACCGCCACGCCGCCGTCCACCTCCACGTCGGCCAGGAGCGCCGCCGTCCCGGACAACCGCGCCAGGAACACCCATTCGCGTCCGCGATCCACGTAGATCGCCGCGGGACCGGCGATGCGGGACTCCCACGCGCGCCAGCGCTCCAGCCCCTCCCGCGCTTCCGGAAACCGCTCGGCCAGCCAGGCCGGCGCGCGGCCGTCGGGGAATTCCAGGTAGAAGAGAACGTCGTCCGGGACGAGCGCCGCCAGGGGCCTCGGCGGCGAGGGGGCCAGAAGAAGCGCCCCGGCGGCGATCGCGGCGGCCGCGGCCGCCCCCGCCAGGATCGCCCGCCGCCCTTTCACGGGCGCGATTCTATCCCCCCGGGGTTTTGCTTGCAAACCCGGGGGCGCGTCCCTAGACTACACGCCCGCCATGACCGCCCTTCGCAAGCCGCTTCTGTCCCGGCGCGCCTCCGAGGTCGAGGAATCGGTCACCCTCGCGATGACCGAGAAGGCCAACCAGATGCGCGCGCAGGGAATCGATGTGATCTCGTTCTCCGCCGGAGAGCCCGACTTCGACACGCCGGAGCACATCAAGAAGGCCGCCATCGACGCGCTGGCCAAGGGGTACACGAAATACACCGCCGCCACGGGCCTCCCCGCGCTCCGCAAGGCGATCGCCGCCAAATTCCTGCGGGACAACGGCCTCTCGTACGACCCGGCCCAGATCGTCGTCTCCTGCGGGGCCAAGCATTCGATCTACAACGTCCTTCAGGCCGTGCTCGAGGAGGGGGACGAGGCGATCATCCCGGCCCCCTACTGGGTGAGCTATCCCGCGATGGTCAAGTGCGCCGGGGCCGCCCCGGTGATCGTCCCGACGGCCGAGGCGGAGGGCTTTAAGCTCCGCCCGGAGCGTCTTCGCGAGGCGATCACGTCGAGGACCAAGCTTCTCATCCTGTGCAGCCCCTCCAACCCGACCGGCGCGGTCTACACGGCGGAGGAGCTCCGGGCGCTGGCGGAGGTGGCGATCGAGAAGGATCTTCTGGTTCTCTCCGACGAGATCTACGAGAAGCTCTGCTACGGCGTGCCCTTCGCCTCGATCGCCGCGGCGCGGCCGGAGATGAAGGACCGGACCGTCGTCATCAACGGAGCGTCCAAGGCGTACTCGATGACCGGCTGGCGGATCGGCTATGCGGCCGGCCCGCGCGAAATCATGGCCGCCGTCGGGCGTATGCAGAGCCAGTCCACGTCGAACGCCACGTCGATCGCCCAGTACGCGGCGCTGGCGGCTCTCGAAGGCGACCAGTCCTGCGTCGAGGCCATGCGCCGCGAGTACGCGCGGCGGAGGGACTTCATCGTCTCCCGGCTGCGGGCGATTCCGGGGCTCACCTGCGCGGAGCCGCACGGCGCGTTCTACGTCTTCCCGCGCGTGGCGGCGCTTTACGGAAAGCGCGGCGACGGCCGGCCGCTTTCGGGGTCGGTGGCCTTCGCCGAGGCGCTCCTCGAGAAGGCCCATGTGGCGACCGTTCCGGGCTCCGGCTTCGGCAACGACGAGCACATCCGGCTCTCCTACGCGACGTCGATGGAGAAAATCCAGGCGGGCCTGGACCGGCTGGAGAAGTTCGTCCGGTCCCTGGCGTAGCCCTTCCGCGGCGTCTCTGATAGAATTCCGCTTCCATGCCGTTCGCGCGCACGCCGGCGGTTTGCCTGTACCGCATCGACTACAGCGAGACGAGCCAGGTGGTGCGCTTCTTCACGCCCGCCCACGGCCGCGTTTCGTGCATCGCCAAGGGAGCCAAGCGCCGCAAGGGGCCTTTTCCGGCGCCCTTCGAGCCGCTTTCGATCTACGATCTCATCCGCATCGAGAAGCGTCCCGGCACGCTCGACGTCGTGACCCAGGCGGAGCGGGTGCGCTCGTTCGCGGCGCTGCGGGCGGACTTCGGCCGGTTCTCGGCGGCGTGCTACGGGCTGGAGTTCGTGCAGGAATTCGCGCCGGAGGGCCAGGCGGTTCCGGGACTTTTCGAGCGCCTGGTGGAGCTTCTCGAGCGGCTGGAGGCGGGGGTTCCGGTTCCGGACGCGCTTTTCTCGTTCGAGGCGCGCGCGCTGGGGCTTCTGGGCTATGGGCCGCGGGCGCGCGAATGCGGCGCGTGCCGCCGCCCCGTGCGTCCGCCGGAGGCGTGGTTCTCCCCGGCCGACGGGGGGGCGCTCTGCGCCGCCTGTCCGCCGCGCGCCGAGCGGGGGTTCGCCGTGCGGTGGGCGGCGCTGGAATCGATCGGCCGCTTCGCCGCCGGGGAGATGCCCCGCGAGCCCATGCGCCGCGCGCTCGTCCTGGAGATCCGCCGCGTCCTGGACGCCTGGGTGCGGCAATATCTGGAGCGCGAGCTCAAGAGCGTCCGGTTCGTCCGCGACACGGTCGCCGCCGGCTGCCTCTGACCCGGCCGCCGGAGTAACGCCGCGGTTTCGCCGAGGCTCCACAGGGGAGAGCCTCCCATGGACGAAGATCCCTCCAAGGTCAAGGATCCGGTCTGCGGACGGACGATCCCCCGGGAGACGCGCTGGACGGAGTGGTACCGCACGACGGAATACCGCTTCTGCTCCGAGCGGTGCCGCGACGCCTTCCGCGCCCGGCCGACGGACTACCTCCCGCAGACGGGCTAAGCCGCTTCCTCCTTCGCCTGGCAATCCCGGCAGAGCGCGGCGAAGGGCAGCGCCTGGAGGCGCTCTTTCGAGATGGGACGGCCGCAGTTCTCGCACATCCCGTAGGTGCCCTCTTCGATCCGCTCGAGCGCCCGGTCGATCGCGGCGATCGTGTCGCGGTCGCGCTCGGCGAACCCCAGGTCGGTCTGCTGCTCGTAGGTTTCCGTGCCCAGGTCCGCCAGATGCATGGGCAGCGACGAAATCTCGCCCCGCTCGGCGGGATTGTCCTGGGCCGCGCGGCCGCTCAGGCGCTCCAGGCGCTCGCGGAGCTTCGTGCGGCGCTCGATGAGCGCCGCGCGGAAGGCGTCCATCTCCTCGCGGCTGAAGGGAGCCCGCGGGTCTTTCTTTCGGCGTTCGGAATCGGTCCTCATCCCCTCTTGGAGTCCGTTCGGCGGATCCGCGTTACGCGGTTCACGGATAAAGAAGCTCCCGCCGCCAGGCGGATTCCCGCCGCCGGGTGAAGCGCTCGCGGGAATGGAGGCGAAAGCGGCCGCGGACCCAGAATTCGATCGCCTCGGGAACGACGACGTAGCCCCTCCAGTAGGAAGGCCGGGGGACGGCCCGGCCGCGGTACCGACGCCGCAGCGCCCGCCAGGCGGCCAGGAGCGCCGCGCGGCTCGAGAGGGGCGCGCTCTGGAGCGACGCCCACGCCCCGAGCCGGCTCTCCCGCGGGCGGGTGACCCAGTAGGCGTCCGCTTCGCCGTCCGGGAGCGGGCGCACGGGGCCCTCCACGCGGACTTGCCTTCCGAGGTCGTGCCAGTAGAAGGCTAGGGCCGCCCGGGGATTTTCGGCCAGCTCCCTCCCTTTGCGGCTGCGGGCGTCGGTGAAAAAGACGAACCCGCGTTCGTCGGCTCCCTTGAGGAGAACGAACCGGACCGAGGGCCTGCCGCGGCGGTCGGCCGTGGCCAGAGCGCACGCGTCGTGCTGGGGAATTCCGGCGCGCTCGGCGTCGCGGTACCAGCGCCGGAAACGCTCCAGAGGGTCCTCGGCCATCGCGGGGACTCTACCCGGCCGGCGGGCCGGCGTCAATCGAGCCGGTGATCGGCCGGGGTGACGCCCTTCTTGAATCCGTCGAAGCGGAAGGGACTCGGGGTGTACGTCCCCACGAAGTCCACGTTCGCGCGCTCCGGGATGCGGTCCTCCAGGCCCACCGCCCAGAGGCAGGCGTTGACCAGGAGTCGCCGGTATCCCTCGCTCTCGAAGTCCTGCGACGAGCCCATCGTGGTCGTGAAGACCCGCGCGGGCTTCCCCGAGGCTCCCGTGTAGGTGCGCGTCCAGGCGATCGGCATCATGGGATTGTTCTTGGGGCCTTCGACGGGCTTGTCCGTGGGTTTCATCCCCGCCAGGACCTGCCCGAGGACGATCGGCGCGCTGTCGCCCGGGAGCGGAAGCCGGACGCCGTAGACGTCGGTGGGCCCCCAGATGTCCTCGCAGCCGCGCAGGATCGGGTGGCCCTCCCGGCCGGGCGCGGGCACCCCGCGCGTGCTTTCCCGGCCGTGGGCGCCGTGATGGTTGATCCATGTCTCGCCCAGGACCACGCGGCCGAACCCGCCCTCGAATCCCGGCGTCTTGGAACGCCAGCTCCACCGCGCGTACGGGTGGCCTTCCTTGAAGTCGAAGGCGTGCGTGGCGGTCCGGATCCCCAGGATGGGCCGGCCGGAGGCCAGGTAGTCCTCGATGAACTTCATCTGATCGGGCGGCAGGTTCCGGAAGCGGATGAAGAGGACCAGGAGATCCGCCTCCTTCAGGGCTTCCAGGCCCGGAATGTTGTTATTCACCTTGGGGTCGATTTCGCCCGTGGCGGGGTGGACCGCGAAAAGCACCGTGCACGAGAATCCGTGGCGGCGGGCGAGGATCTTCCCAAGCTGCGGCATCATCTCCTCGGACCGGTATTCCTCGTCGCCGCTGACGAGGACCACGCGCTTTCCTTTCCCCGGGCCGTCGCCTCCGGCATAGACGACCCACGGGTCCTGAACCGCGGCCAGGAGTGCCGCGGCGGCGAACGACGCGATCATGATCATTCGGGAGCCTCCCTCAGGTCCAGATACGATACGACCGGCGCGGCGGTTCTGCTACATTGACCCGACGTGGACAACGTGGCGCATACCCTGATCGGTGTGGGCATGGCCCGCGCGGGGCTGGCCGAGCGGTACGGCCGGGGAACGACGCTCCTTCTGGCGGTGGCTTCCAACGTCCCGGATGTGGACATCTTCTGGACGATGGGGGACGGCTGGAGCCGTTTCCTGGACCGCCGGACCCACAGCCATGCCGCGGTGGCCTGGCCGGCGCTGGCGGCGCTCCTGGCGGCCGCGTTCCGGCCCTTCTGCCCCCGCATCCCGTGGAGGGCGCTTTTCGGGATGTCGCTTCTGGGGATCGTGGGGCACGTCTTCTTCGATTACGTGAACTCGTTCGGAGTGGTCGTCTTCTGGCCCTTCTCGCGCGCGCGGCCGGAACTCGGGTGGATCTTCATCATCGACCTGGCGGTGTGGGGGATCCTCGCGGCGGCGATTCCCCTGGCGCGCCTCCGGCCTCCGCCGGAGCGGGTCTGGCGGTGCGCCCTGGCGGTTCTCGGCGTCTACGTGGTTCTCTGCGGCGCCGGGCGCGCGGCGGCCGAGGTCCAGGTGCGCCGGGAGCTCCTGCGGGAAGGCCTCCCGCCGGCCGAACTCCGGATTTTCCCCGAGCCTCTGGGGCCGCATCGGTTCCGCGCCGCCGCGCGGGTCGGGGACCGGTGGGAGGTATTCCTCGTCCGGGTCTTTTCCGGCCGCGTGGAACGCGCCGGGGCGGCGCCGACGGACGCGGGGGACCCGCGCGTCGAGGAGATCCGCGCCTCGCCGCTGGGGCGGCGGCTGGAGCATTTCATGGCCGCGCCGGTGTGGCGCCGGCGGCCGGATGGATCCGTCGAAGTGCGCGACCTGCGGTTCGAGCCGCTCGTCGTCCGGCGGCGAAACCCTTTCGTGGGAATCTTTCCGCCGCCGGGATCCGGTCCGCCGCGCGTGGAAAGCGCCGCCGGGGAGCTCATCGAAGCCCCTCGGAAATCGCCGTAAGGAGGCTTCCGGCGTCGTCGTCCCCGCTCAGCTCCCAGAACATGAGCCCCCCGAGTCCCTGCGCGCGGACGTATCCGGCCTTCTCGCGGAGCGCCTCCGGGTCGTCGTAGCTCCAGAAAATCCGGGTGCCCGGGTGGTAGATCCAGAAGGCCCGCGCTTCGGCGTGGCGGTAGCGCGTGTAGGACGCTTCGAGCGTCTTGAGAACTTTATAATCTTCGACCCCCGTCTCGTAGGTTCCGGGCGCGCCTCCGCCGGACGCCGTCTGGTAGAGCCCGTCGCCGCGCGGGCCCGGCGGGACGTCCCGCCAGCCCCTCCCGTAGAAAGGCACGCCGACGAGGAGCTTGGAGGCCGGCGCTCCCCGCGCGAGCCACTCCCGAACCGCCCGGTCGGTGTTGTATCCGAGCGCGGCGGAGGGGTTCGTGGAGGACGCGTAGAGGGGGGAGTGAAAGTTCGTCACCGACTCCCAGGCGCCGTGCATGTCGTAGGTCATCAGGTTGATGAAATCGAGATACGGGTGGATCCGGTCCACCTGGATCTTGGCGATCTTGTCGAGGCCGGCCGGCGCGGCGATGGTGAGGAGGTAGCGCCGCCCGTCGGCCGCCCCCTGAGCGTCGAGTTGCGCGCGGAACTCCGCCAGAAGGGCGGTGAAATTCTCCGTGTCGGCCTCCCGGTAGTTGTTCGTGGCCCCCGGCGCGGCGGGGTATTCCCAGTCGATGTCGATCCCGTCGAAAATCCCGGGGACCCGGACGCTCGAGCTGAAATTGCCCCTGATGAAGAGATCGATCGCCGAGGCGGCCAGCGCGCGGCGCGACTCGGCGGTGAGGGCGGCGTCCGAGAATCGGCCCGACCAGCTCCATCCTCCGATCGAGATGAGAATCTTGAGGTGCGGATGGAGGAGTTTCAGCTTGCGGAACTGGTTGAAACTCCCGCGCAGGACTCCGTTGTCCCAGGTGTCGGCCACGCCGTCGACGCTTCGGTCGGCGGAGTAGGCCATGTCGATATCCGCCCACGGGTCGCCGACGGCGCATTTGAGATCGGAGCCGATGTTGGCGAAGGCGAAGTTGATGTGGGTGAGCCGCGCGGCGGCGCCGCTCGTATGGATGTTCTTGACGAAGTAACTCCGGGCGTAGACCCCCCAGGACGGGAAGTACCCCACGACCCGGCGCCCTTCGGTGGCGGGGGGAGCGCTCGGTCCGGAATCCGCCGGCGCCCCGGGGCCGGATCCGCCGTTCGGCGCCGGATCGGAAGACGACGAAGACGATCCGGAGCAGCCCGAAAGCACGAGAAGGACGAAGAACCATCGATGCATCCCGCTCTTCATGGACAGGCCTCCTGAGAATCAGCGTCGCTGCGAAAGGGCGAACTCGAGGAACTCCGCGAAGATCCGGCCGTACGCCGCGGCCTCGGCGGGGTCGCGCCCGAACTCGGCCGGCAGGAAGAACGTGATGGCCGCGCGGGCGTTCTTCGGGGCCATGTAGCCCTCATCGCGGGCGTCGCGTTCGTCGTGAAAGAACGTCCGCCGCGCGCCGTTCCACTCGTAGGTCTCGTCCACGCCCTGGAATTGGAGCGGGAGCGCCCGGGCCGGGCGGTGGCGCTCCAGGAGGCGCGCCCAGAAGGCCTTCAGCCGCAGCGCGGCCGGGCGGTTCCATCCGGCAAGCGCGACCTCGCCGACATCGAGGGGTCCTCGGGCGTCCCGCAGGTAGTGGGTTCGGAACTGGACCCAGAGCGGAACGGGGTCGCGCGGCCGGAGTCCGGCGGCCGCGCGTCCCTGAGCCAGGTACTCCGCCAGCGCCGCGCGCGCCGCCTCCGTGGCCCGCTCGCCGGAAGCCACGCCGTCGGGGGTCACGTCCGCTTCCAGGCCGCGGTCGAGGTGGAACCAGCGGTCCGCTCCGGCGCGGCGATAGCCATAAGCCAGGACGAGCGCGGCGTCGAGGGTCTCCGCCGTGGCCCGGGCCACGCGGGCGGCGTCGGCTTCGCCGTCGGCGTACGGGACGGCGAGGACGAGCCCCGCGGCGCGGGGGTTGCTCCCGCGCTCGTGCTCGAAGGCGGGCCCGGCGGGCGGGGCGGGGGAAAGCGACGGCCGGCGGCGCCATGCGGAAAGGGCCGCGACGTCGACGGGCGAGGGGGCCGAAGGCCGATCGCCCGCGCGGACCGAAGCACGCTGGCCCGCCCGGAGATCCGTCCGGCCGCGGGCCGCGTCCAGGCGGACGAGGCCGGAAAGGACCGCCACCTGGAGGCGGCGTCCGTCGTCTTCCGCCTGAAAGGCCGCGGACGCGGCTTCGACGGCGCCGCGGCCGGAGCGAAGGCGCACGGGGGGAACCGGCCGGTCGGCCGCGGACTCCAGGAAGACGACGCCGGTTTCGAGAGAAAGCTCGATTCCGTCCGACTCCGCGCGGGCCAGGCGGATCCGGCTGGAGCGCTCCATCCAGAACGTCCATCCGCCCGGAACCGAGAACGACGCCCCGCGGCGGGGCCCCGTGGCGAGCTCGGCGCCGGGAGCAAGCTCGAGCGTTCCCTCCGCCCGGGGCGTTCGGTCGAGGAGCGTGCCTCGGATCTGAGAAAGGACGATGACCGGTGGAGCGCTCCGGGAGGGGGCGGCGGGGGGCGGCGGCGCCGGCGCCGGCGGTGGAGCGGGAGTCGGAGGAACAGGCTCCGCGCGCGGCGTGGGAGGAGGCGGCGGGGAGGGCTCGACGCGCGGCGGCTCGGGCGCCGGAGGAGGAGGGGGGAGGGGCTTCGGCTCGGAGGGGCCGGGCGGCGGAGGTTCGGGGATCGGCGGCTGTTCCGGAAGATCGACCGGCCGGGCGGCGGAGGAGGGGGCCGCGGGGCGGGACGGCTCGTTTTCACGCCGGAGTCCGTGGAGCGCGGCCAGGATGAGGCCCGCGGCGGCGAGGGACGCTCCGGCGGCGAGGAGAGGAACGGCGCGGGGTCGAACGGCGCGCCGGCGGGTTCGTGTCCTTGTCCGTCGCGCTCCTCGGCCGAGTTCCCGAAGCAGCGTTTCCTGGAAGGCGAGTTCGGCGAGGAGGCGGGCCGCCTCCGGATCGTTCCGGAGCAGCGCTTCGAGGGCCTCGTGCTCCTCGTCCCGGAGCGAGCCGTCGAGGTAGCGCAGAAGCAGGATTTCACGCTCCCGCGGGTCCATGTTCCGTTCCTCTCAGGCGGGCGCGGACGCATTCGGCCAGCCTCAGCCGGATGCGGTGAAGGGTGACGGCGACGGTGTTTTCGCTCTTGAGGAGCGCGGCCGCCACCTGAGGCACGGGCCGGTTCTTCCAGTAGCGGTGTTCGACGATGCTTTGCCAAAGACGGGGGAGGGCCTGGACGCAGCGCCGGAGGGCCTCGAGCCGCGCGGGGTCCTGAAGGGTCCCGGTCTCTTCGAATCCGCGGTCGAGCGCCTGGAGGGCCTCGGGAGAGAGGGGGCGGGGGGCGCGGGCGGTTCGTCGCAGCGCGGCCAGGGCCTCGCGGCGCGCCACTTCGCGGGCGAAAGCCCAGAAGTTGCCCGGGGGGCCCTCCTCGTCCAGGCGGCGCAGAAGGATGAGCGAGACTTCCTGGAAAAGGTCCTCCGCCAGGTGGGCGTCCCGGACGAGGGCGTAGAGATAGGCGTGGAGGGTTCGGCGATGAGCCAAAAGAAGCCGGGCGGTTTCTTCGCGGGCGCGCATCGTGGGCATCCTTCCCGGTAAAAGAGCGTCGCCCTTCTTCTGGATCTTAACAGGAAAAAGGCGGCGCTAGCGCGGCCGGGCGAGGCGCGCGGCGAGGGCGCGGACGGCGGGGTCCGGATCGACGTCCGCCCGCCGGGCGGCCAGGCGGTCGAGGTCCGGATCCGCCGGACGGCGCCCGGGCAGGCCTTTGAGGGCCAGGAGGGCGGGGCCGCGGAGGTCGCTTTGTTCGGCCAGCGCGAAGAGGCGGTCGCGCACGGGGCCGACGGTTTCCGCCTGCTGGAGGAAGAGCAGGGCGGCGCGGCGTCGGGCCGCGACGGACTCCGTTTCAGCGACGCGGGCGAAGCGATCCTGCCAGGCGGGCGCGTTGCGGCGCCGCGGGTCCGCAGCCAGGAGATTCTGGAGGAAGGACATCCACATGGGGTCGGGTTCCTGAAGGAAGGCCTGGAAGACCGCGTCTTCGAAGGAAGGCTCTTCCCGCAGGCGGGCCAGGAGGCGCTCCTCGAGCGCGGCGATCCGCTCGCGGTCTTCGCGGGTCCACGACCAGGAGGCCGAAGGCGAGGGGGGCGACCGGCGAGGAGCGGTTTCGGGGAGCGCCGAGGGAGCGGAGTTCGGAACGGGGACGACGGCGGGCGGCGCGGGTTTCATCGCGGTCGCGCCGCTCGGAGGGGAGGGGCGGATCCAGGCGAGCCCCAGGAGGGCCGCCAGCGCGAGGGCCGGGAAGAGGCGAGCGGGTTTCATGGCCTACAGCCTCGCGCCGATCAGGTTGAGGTACGCGTATTCGGCGTTGAAGAGTTCGGTTTCGGAGACCCAGCAATCCGGTCCCTGGAGGCTGTCGTGGATGAGGAAGCCTCCGGGAGTGAAGCCCTTGATCGGCGAGAAGTGGTAGGTGGCGGCGTAGTTCCAGTACGCCAGGTAAGACGTGTCCATCGCGGCCATCACCGGATAGTTGCCGCGCAGGTTGCGCCGCACCGTCTCCGCGGAGTATTCGGCGGCGGCGTAGGGGGTGCGCGCGAAGGCGGGCGCGGCTTCAATCAGGGCGGCGAAAGACGTTCCGTCCTGAGGATCGGTTCCCATCGCGGCGGCGAGTTCGTCCTGCGAGAAGACGTCCGAGGCGAGGTAAGCGGCGACCATCTGAAGCGTGGCCGGGCCGCAATAGCGGGGAGCGGTTTGCGTGAAGTGGATGAGCGGGAGGCTCAGCGATTCCGTATCCGCAAGCTCGGCCGGATCCGCCAGGGCCACGGGGCGCGTGTCCGAGAGGGGGATGTAGCCGATCCGGCCTCCCCAGTAGATGGCCGCCTGGGTCGGCGTGGAGAGCTCGGGGGCGGAAGCGTAGAGCTGGGCCAGATAGACGTGACCGATCGTCGCCTGGGCGTCGTCGCGGACGTCCAGGACAGGGGCGGTGATCTGGAGCGCCTCGGCGAGGGCGAAGGCGGGAGCATCGGCGTCGGAGACGTAGCCGTAGCCTCCGTCGTAGGCGATCTTCCACCAGGGGCCGCTCTTGTGCGTGGCGATGGAGACGTGGCCGGCGGGGAGGACGCCGATGATCCCGTATGTCTCCCTCGGCCCGCTCCGGACGGGCGCGGGCTGCCGGGCGCGCAGGGCCGCATGCGGGGCGACTCGAGCTTCGACGGCCCCGGCGACGGCGACCGGGGATGGGGCGCCGCTCCCTCCCCCTCCGCCTCCGCAACCGGCTGCGAGCGCGGCTCCGAGAGTCAGAAGGGTCAGGACGGCGTCGCGTTTCATGCGCCCCTGGAAGCGCAAAGGGCGTGCCAAAGGGCTCCGCCGGGGGAGGGGGCGGACGGGGCGACAGGATTGTCGGGTCGGAACGCGCCGGAGCCTTCAAAAGCGAATGAGAAGGCCGGCCTGTCCGAAGAGGATGCGGTCTCCGGCGTCCGCCAGGGCGGCCTGCGCGTCGAGGGAGAACCAGAGGTTTCCGGTCAGATGGGCCGCGGCCTGGAGGCCGGGGGCCAGAGCCCACCCGTCCTCGAGGCCGCTGACGTCTCCGTAGTATCCGTATTGAACTTCGAGGCGCGGCCGCAGGAGCCAGCCGTCGCGGTCGAAGATCGTCGCGTCCAGGCCGAGGCCGGCGAAGAGGATCGTTCCTTCCGGTTGGCGGGGTTCGGGATCGAGATCGCGTTCGACGGAGGCAAGCGTGATCTGGGCGGACGCGCCGAGGGTGTTTTCCTCGCCGGGGCCCAGGAGCGCCCGGGAGAGTCGGGCGAGGGGGGCGCGGGCGAGGAGTCCGGCGCAGAGACGCGGGTCGGATTCGAAGTCGTCGCTGAAGACGGCGAATCCCGCGCGGGGGTTGAGCTCGAGCCGGTCGAAATCGAGGAGGGGAGGATCGGCGGCGGGGGTTTCCTGAAGGGCCATGAGGAGGATGAAGATCATGTTTACCATACGCGGCTCACCGGCGGCGGAGGAGGGGGATGCTTCCGAGGGCGAAAGCCAGGAGCAGCGCGGCGGAGGGCAGGGAGGTCGGGGCGGCGGTCGAGGCGCTGCAATAGCCGGCTTTCTTGTCGTCGGCGGGGCGGGCGCCGCCTCCGCCGCCGGGGAGGATGCCGGGGGAGGCGCGTTCGACGCGGAAGTCGGGTTCGGTTTCGGGGTTGGCGCCGAACGGGATCCAGGGGGAGGGGCGTCCGCTCGAATCGAGGGTGCGGGCCTGCCAGTGATAGCCCTGAAGGTCGGGGAATCCGCCGAGGGAGACGGTCGCGCGGCCGGCGGAGGCCACGGGGTCGCTGGTGGCGGAGGGGGCGCCGGCGAAGGGAGTGCCGATCGGTTGAATTTCGATCTGGAGCCGGAGGGCGTCGCCTTCGAGGTCCTCGAGAGTGGCGGCGAAGACGGCGCCGGTCTGGTTGGTGGTGCCTCCGACGGGGATGGGGGTGATTCCGTTGAGGAGGTACTGGTTGGCCGCGAGGGGTTCGGAGGGCGCGGCGTTGGAGGAGCGCGTGAAGTCGGGATCCGAGGGTCCGAAGAATTCAGGGGGGGAGGCGGCGCCTGATGTGTCTTCCGCCCAAGCCTGCCAGCGGTAGGAAACGCCTTCCGAGAGCCCTTCCACGAGGGTTTGAGCCGGGGTTCCCGAGGGGACCCAGGCGCTGGAGGCGGTGGGGATGCCGGTGAAGGGGACTCCTTCCGGCTGGACTTCGACGCGCAGGCGGACCCGCTGACCGGGGTCGGCGCTGTTGACGGTGGCGCGCAGGAGGACGGCGGCTTCGTTCGTTGTGCCTCCGTGGGGGATGGCCGGACCGCCGGCGGCGCGCAGCTGGGCGAGATCGGAGACGGCAGGAGCCGCGTTGGTGGAGGTATCGACGGAGAAATCCGTGGCGCCGTCGGGGTTCGTTCCGATGGGGACCCAGGCGGAGGCGTTTCCGGCGGCATCGACGGCGCGGGCCTGTCCGTGATAGGAGCCGTCGGGAAGGCCGGCCAGGAGCACGGAGGCTTCGGCGCCGGAGGGGGCGGGGAGGCTCGAGGCGGTGGGGACGCCGGAGAGGGGGACGCCGATCGGACGGATTTCGATTTCGAGACGCCAGGGTCCGGATTCGGGATCGGAGGAGGTCGCCTTGATGAGGACTTGCGGTTCGGGGGTCGTGCCGCCGGAGGGGATGGCGGTGGTCGCGTCGCCGCGGAACACGCCGAGGCTCGAGGGGGCGGCGGGGCCAAGATCGACGCCGAGGACGACGCTGAAGTCGGGTTCGGTGTCGGCGTTCGCGCCGAAGGAGGCCCAGGGCGAGGCGGCGCCGGCCGTGTCGACGGCGCGGGCTTGCCAGTGGTAGTCGCCGTCGGCGAGGCCGGCGACGAGGATTTCGGCGGGAGATCCGGAGGGGACGGGGGAGCTGGAGGCGGTGGGGATGCCGGTGAAGGGTTGGCCCACGGGCTGGATTTCGATCTGGATCCTGAGGGTCTGGAGGGGATCGGAGTCGGACGGGACGGCGCGGAAGACGAGGGTGCCGTCGAAGTCGATGAATCCCACGGGTTCGGGGGCGCCGGTGGGAGTGGCGTGCTGGGAGAGGGGAGCGGGCGCGGAGGGGGGAGCGTTGGAAGAGGTATTCACGATGAAGTCGGCGTCGGTGACATCGGCGTTGGCCCCGAAGGGGACCCAGGGGGAGACGGCGCCGGCGGCGTCGGCGGCGCGGGCTTGCCAGAAGTAAAGACCGTCCGGGAGGTTGGGGACGGTAAGGCTGGTTTCGGAGCCGCCGGGGGCGTAAGGGCCGGTGGCGGTGGGGATGCCGGTAAAGGAGGCGCCGACCGGCTGGATTTCGACTTCCAGGCGGACGGGTCCGCCTTCAGGGTCGGAGAGGCGGGCTTTGAAGGCGACGGCGGGTTCGCGGGCGGTGCCGCCGACGGGGATGGGGAAGAGGCCGCCCGAGCGGAACTGGCCGAGGAAGGCGGGGGCGGCGGGAGCGGCGTTGGGCGAGGGGAGCGAGACGACGAAGTCGGGATCGGAGGGGTCGGCGTTGGCGCCGAAGGAGGACCAGGGCCCGGCGACGCCGAGGGCGTCGACGACGCGGGCTTGCCAGTGGTGGGGGCCGGCGGGGAGTTCGGTGACGGCGACCTGGAGGAAGCTTCCGGGAGGGGCGGGGTTGGATTCGGCGGTGGGGGTGCCGGTGAAGGGGGAGCCGGCGGGGCGGACTTCGACCTGGAGTCTGAGGGTTTGGAGGGAGTCGGGGT
>DATLZA010000085.1 GCA_035574235.1 Planctomycetota bacterium
CGGTGGCGATCCCCGAGGGGCTGATCGTTCCCGTCGTGCGGCACTGCGAGGAGAAGAGTTTCCTGGGGCTCGTGCGGGCGATCAACGACGTGGCCGAGCGCGCCCGGACCAAGAAGCTCACGCTGGACGACGTCCAGGGGGCGACCTTCACGATCACGAACCCCGGCAACTTCGGGGCGATCATGTTCACGCCGATCATCAACCAGCCGAACGTCGCCATCCTCGGGATCGGCACGGTGCAGAAGCGGCCGGTCGTCGTCCAGGACGCGATCGCCATCCGTCCCATGGTGAACCTCTGCCTGTCGTTCGATCACCGGCTGGTGGACGGCATCGACGCGGAGCGCTACATGGCCCGGCTCAAGGAGATCCTTCAGGCATGGACGCTGCCCCTCAAGTGACCGGGCGCAAGCCGCCCTGGCTGAAGGTGCGGCTTCCGACCGGGGAAGGGTACCGCACGACGCTCCGGGTGGCCCGGGAGAAGCGGCTTCACACGGTGTGCGAGGATTCGCTCTGTCCGAACATCGCCGAGTGCTGGGGCCGCAAGACCGCGACGTTCATGATCCTGGGCGACATCTGCACGCGCTCCTGCGGCTTCTGCGCGGTGAAATCGGGGCGGCCCACGGAACTCGACCTCGAGGAGCCGCGGCGCACGGCCGAGGCGATCCGGGAGCTGGGGATCCGTCACGCCGTGATTACGAGCGTCAACCGCGACGAGCTGGAGGACGGCGGGGCGTCGATCTTTGCGGAAACGATCCGCCAGATCCGCCTCCTTTCCCCGGGGACGCGCGTGGAGGTTCTGACGCCGGATTTTCTGGGAAAGCTCCACGCGCTCGAAAAGGTCTGGGAGGCCCGTCCGGACGTCCATGCGCACAACATCGAGTGCGTGCCGCGCCTCCAGCGGCAGGTCCGCAGCGCCGCCACCTACGAGCGCTCCCGGAAGGTCCTGGAAGAGACCCGGAAGCGGGGGATTCCGACCAAGACGGGGCTCCAGGTGGGACACGGGGAGACCTGGGACGAGATCCTCGCCGTGCTCGACGACCTGGCGACGATCCGCCTGGACATTCTGACGATCGGGCAGTATCTGCGGCCGACCGCGGAGCATCTTCCGGTCCGCCGCTATTACACGCCGGAGGAGTTCGCCCGCCTGGCGGAGGAGGCGCGCGCCCGGGGAATCCGCTACGTCCAGTCGGGACCGCTCGTGCGCAGCTCCTACCGGGCGGAGGAGCCGTTCGAGGGCGCCGGGCCGTGAAGCCGCGCGTCTCCGAGAAAAAATTTGCGCCGGGGCCCCAATTCCTTGACACGGTCCGCCGGGGTTGATAGAACGCCCGTCGCCATGGTTCCCTACCTTCCGCGCGAAATTTTCCTGACCAAGGGCGTGGGCCGTCATAAGGAGCGCCTCGCCAGCTTCGAAGAGGCGCTGCGCGACGCCAAGATCGCCCGGTTCAACCTGACGCACGTTTCGAGCATTCTGCCGCCGCAGTGCAAGATCGTGCCCGTGAACAAGGGGCTCCAGCGCCTCAAGAGCGGGCAGGTGATCGCGGTGGTCATCGCCCGGAACGAGACCAACGAGAACCGCCGCCTCGTGGCGTCCTCGATCGGCGTCGCCATTCCCGCCGACAAGAACCAGTACGGCTACCTCTCGGAGCACCACAGCTTCGGCGAGACCGAGGAGCAGGCCGGCGAGTACGCCGAGGACCTGGCCGCCTCCATGCTGGCGACGACCCTGGGGCTCGACTACGAAACGAGCGCCACGTGGGACCAGCGCGAAGAGCAGTGGAAGATCTCCGGGAAGATCGTCAAGACGATGAACATCACCCAGTCGGCCCAGGGGATCGGGGGGCTCTGGACCACGGTGATCGCGGCGGCGGTGCTCGTCCCATGAGGGCCTCCACGTCGTCCTTCCCGCCTCCCGCCGAACCTTCCGGCGTGTGTCCCGAAACCGCGGACCGGAACCTCCGTCCGGGGCGTCGGGCCGGCCGCTGATCGTTGCGCCCGCCCCCTTCGTCGTGGAAAATGGCTCCCTCTTTCTTTCGAGCGCGCGAACGATGAGTGTGAGGCCGCCCGCCGTGGCGGGCTCCTTCTATCCGGCCGAGGCGCAGGAGCTCCGCCGCGCCGTCGCGGAAGCTCTGGGATCCCCGCCCCCGGCCCGCGAGCGCGTCCTGGCGGCGATCGTGCCCCACGCGGGATACGCCTACTCGGGCCGCGTGGCCGGCGCCGTCTACGCCCGGATCGAAATTCCCCGCGAGGTCGTCCTTCTGGCCTTCAACCACCGGGGAAGGGGAAAGCCCTTCGCGCTCTGGCCCGAGGGGGCGTGGAGGACGCCGCTCGGGGACGTGCCGGTGGACGGCCGGCTCTCCCGCGCGCTGCGCGAGGCCTTCCTGCCGGCCGAGTTCGACGAGGCCGGCCATGCGGGGGAACACTCCGCCGAAGTGCAGCTTCCGTTCCTCCAGGTCCTGCGTCCCGACGTCCGGATCGTCCCCGTGGCCCTCACGGTGGGACTGGAGGATCGGTCGTTTTTGCAGCTGGCCGCCTTCGGGCGGGCGCTGGCGCGTGTGCCGGGGGATTTTCTCGTCGTGGCCTCCACGGACCTCAACCATTACGAGGATCAGGAGACGACGCTCCGGAAGGACGCCGCCGCGATCCGGGCCCTCGAGCGGCTGGACGCGGAGGAGCTGCGCCGGGTCATCGTCCGCGAGGAGGTCTCCATGTGCGGCTTCGCGCCCGCCTTCGCCGTCGCGGCGTACGCCCGCGCCCGGGGCGCCGCCGCCGCGCGCACGATTGTTCACGCCACCAGCGGCGACGTCTCGGGCGACTTCGCCCGCGTGGTCGGATATGCCGGTTTGATCGTTCCCTTCGGAAAGTGAACCCCGCCATGTGGAAACTGAAGCGCACCCATACCTGCGGCGAGCTGCGCCCCGAGCACGTCGGACAGACGGTCGTCCTCAACGGGTGGGTCGACACCCGCCGCGACTTCGGCGGGCTCGTTTTCGTGGATCTGCGGGACCGGTACGGCAAAACCCAGATTCTCTTCAGTCCCGACCGGGCCGCCGCGACGCACGGAATCGCCTCGCGCCTGCGGCCGGAAACGGTCATCGCCGTCCGGGGGCTTGTCCGCCGCCGCGAGCCGGGCACCGTCAACCGGAAGATCCCCACCGGCGAGATCGAGATCGACGCCCTGGAGATCGAAGTTCTCAACGAGGCGAAGACCCCTCCGTTCGAAATCGGCGACCGCGTCAGCGTTTCCGAGGAGGTCCGTCTCCAGTACCGGTTCCTGGACCTCCGCCGGCCGTTCATGCAGCGCAACATCATGACCCGCCACCGGATCGTCCAGGTCATCCGCGAATACATGGACGCCCAGGGGTTCCTGGACATCGAGACTCCGTACATGGTGAAGTACACCCCCGGGGGCGCCCGCAACTTCGTCTGCCCGAGCCGGCTCTACCCGGGGAAGTTCTTCGCGCTGGCCGAGTCCCCCCAGATCTTCAAGCAGCTCTTCATGGTGAGCGGCCTGGACCGGTACTACCAGATCGCCCGCTGCTTCCGGGACGAAGACCTGCGTGCGGACCGGCAGCTCGAGTTCACCCAGCTGGACCTCGAGATGTCCTTCGTGGACCGCGAGGACGTCATGGCCGTCGTGGAAGGCGCGGTGGCCGCCGTCTGGAAGCGGTGCCTGGGGGTGGACCTTCCCCGCCCGTTCCCGAGGATCGGCTACGACGAGGCGATGCGCGATTACGGGAGCGACAAGCCCGATCTCCGCTTCGGTCTGAAGATCGGGGACGTCTCCGACCTCGTGCGGGATTCGGAGTTCAAGGTCTTCTCCGAAACGGTGCGCCGCGGGGGCGTGGTCCGGGGGGTGTGCGCGCCGGGAGGCGGAACCTTCTCGCGCAAGGAAGTGGAGGGTCTGGAGACCTACTGCAAGGGAATCGGCGCCAAGGGGCTGGTCTCCCTCAAGCTCGAGGCGGGCGCCTATTCGGGTCCTTCCGCCAAGTTCTTCACGCCCGATCAGGTCGACGCCCTGGCGCGGCGCCTGGGGGCGCGTCCGGGGGATCTTCTCCTCTTCGTGGCCGACGAGGAAGAGCGGGCCGCCGCCGTGATGGGAGGGCTGCGCCTGGTCCTGCGCGACAAGCTCAAGCTCGCGCGGGAAGGGGAGTGGGCCTTCTGCTGGGTGGTCGATTTCCCGATGTTCGAGGTGGGGGAGGACGGCAAGGTCGGCGCCAAGCACCATCCGTTCACTTCTCCCAAGGACGAGTACCTCGACACGCTGGAGCAGGAGCCCTTCAAGGTCCGGGCCAAGGCCTACGATCTGGTTCTTAACGGCGTGGAGCTCGGAGGAGGGTCGATCCGGATCCACCGGCGGGACATCCAGCAGCGCATCTTCAAGCTCCTGGGCCTTTCGGAGGAATACATCCGCGACCGGTTCGGATTCCTGCTGGACGCGTTCGAATACGGAGCGCCGCCCCACGGCGGGATCGCCCTCGGGATCGACCGGCTGGCGATGCTGGTCCTGGGCCTGGACAACATCCGGGACGTGATTACGTTCCCGAAAACGCAGTCCACGCTGGACCTCATGACGGGTGCTCCGGGCACGATCCCGGACAAACTCCTCAAGGAGCTGCACATCCGGGTCGTGGAATAGGTCGCGGCCGTCAGGTTCGAAGCGGCGCCAGCCGGCGGGCGATCTCTTCCAGCGCGACGCCCCGGGCGAGGTCTTCGGCGTAGGTCCCCAGCGGGACCAGCACCGAGCGCGCCCGCGGGGGCGGAGCGTCTTTGACCGTCACCGCCATCCGAAGGTCTCCGTCTTCGAAGCATACGAGCCGCACGAGGCCGCGACCCGCGATTTGCGCGGCCGCCTCGAAGACCTTCCGCTGGGGTTCCGTGAGGTCCTTGTACGTCCGGCGGGGAAGGCCGGACGGGATGTCGACGATTCCCGGCTGGTCGGGCAGTCCGTGGTCCGAGCGCAGGCTTCCGTAGGGGAGCGGAACCGGCGGGGGCTCGGCTTCGATGACCCGCACGACGATGCCGCAGTGGCCGTCCATCAGGCTCACCCGCGTGAGGCCCATCGCCTCGATTTCCGGCCGGCCCAGCGGTACGGATTCCGCCGCGGCCGGGTTCTCCACGAGCACCAGGCAGAGGTCGCGTTCCGCGAAGGAGGCGACGTGGATCCGGCAGGCCTCCACCGCCCGGCGCACGGCCTCCAGGAAGCCGTCCGCGCCGGGTTCCGCCCCTTTGAGCATGATCCGCGCCGAGTCGTCCCGCTGAAGCACGGAGGCCACGCGGGGACCTTCCTTGTAGACCCCTTTGAGGATGTTTTCGGGCATGTCCTTCGTTCCTTCCCTGTTCCCTCCGTTACCCGTGGAATGTTAGCATACGAACCATGCGCCGGGCGGTTCTCTTGGCGGTTCTGGCGGGATCCTGCGCGCCGGCCCCGGCGCCCGCCCGCCCTCTTCGGGAGTTCCGCGGCATCGTTCACTGCCACACGCTTTACTCGCACGACTCCCGCGGGACGTACGAGGAAATCCTGGCGGCCGCCCGGGCCGCCCGCATCGATTTCGTCTGCATCACCGATCATCCTCCCAAGGGGGACGCCGGCCGGTCGCTCCGGGAAGGATGGCGCGGAATGCGCGAGGGCGTCCTTTTCATTCAAGGCCACGAGCTGGCCGGTTCCAACCTTCTGGCTCTCGGGATCCGGGAACCCGTTCCCTCGGGCTCGATTCCCGAGAGAATCGCCGCGATCCGCCGCCAGGGGGGCGTGGCTCTGGTTTCGCATCCGGAAGAGGTTCGGGACTGGGAGACGTATCGCCAGGCCGACGGCATGGAGATCTACAACGTCCACGCCGCCTGGAAGCGCCGCCAGGGGGACCTGGGGTTTTACGCGCAGGCGCTCCGGATGCTCAAGGAGGATCCGGAGCGCATCTTCCGGCTGCTTCAGCAGCTCGATCCGGAGGTTCAGGCGCGTTGGGAAGAGGCCGCCCGGGGCCGATCCTTCGCGGCGGTCGCCGGCAACGACGCGCACCAGAACGTCCGTCTCGGAGGGCTCCAGGTAGACCCCTACGAGCGCTCGTTCCGGTTCGTCTCCACGCACGTGTGGGCGGAAGATCGGACGGAGGAGTCGATTCTGGAGGCGATCCGGCGGGGGCGGTGTCACGTGGCCTTCGCCGCGGAGGGGCCGCCGCCGGAGCCCCCGGGGGGACCGGTTCCCCGGGTGATCGAGCGGGGCGGGCGGCCCTGGCTCGTCTTCGGCGGCGAACCGCGCCGGTGCGACCTTGACTGGCCCCGACCGATGCAGTAGGATTCCAGCCCCAATGCCCGTCCGCGTCACGCTTCCCGACGGCTCGGTTCGCGAATTTCCGGACGGCGCCACGGCCCTGGACGTGGCCCGCTCCATCGGTCCGGGTCTGGCCCGCGCGGCGATCGCCGCCCGGGTGAACGGGGAAGTCTGGGATTTTCACCGGCCCCTGCCGCGGGAATGCCGCGTGGAGATCCTGAAGGAAGACCAGCCCGAAGGGCTCGAGGTGATCCGCCATTCCGCCGCTCACATCATGGCCGGGGCGGTCCGGCGGCTCTACGGGCCGGGGGTGAAGTTCGGCTACGGCCCGCCCGTCGAGGACGGCTTCTACTACGACATGGAATTCCCCGAGGGGGTGAAGATCTCCGAGGAGGATCTGGCGCGCATCGAGGCGGAATGCCGCAAGATCATTGAAGCGGACTATCCCTTCGAGCGGCAGGACCTGCCCAAGGAGGAGGTCGTCCGCCGGATGCGGGAACTCGGCCAGCCGTACAAGGTCGAGACCCTCGAGAAGGACATTCAGGATCCGACCGCGTCGATCTACACGGACGGGGACTTCACGGACCTCTGCGAGGGTCCCCACGTGCCCTCGACGGGCCGGGTTCGCGCGCTCAAGCTCACCAAGGTGACCGGCGCCTACTGGAAGGGGGACGCCCGGAACCGGATGCTGACCCGGATCTACGGGACGGCCTGGCATTCCCCCAAGGCGCTGGAGGAATATCTGCGGCGGATCGAGGAAGCCCGCAAGCGGGACCATCGCCGGCTGGGCCAGGAGCTGGAACTTTTCATGTTCCACGACTGGTCGCCCGGGGCGGTCTTCTTCCTGCCGAAGGGCGCCGTGATCTACAACGAGCTCGTGACGTTCCTGCGCGAGGAATACCGCAAGCGGGGATTCGAGGAAGTGGTGACGCCCCAGCTGTACAACAAGGCGCTCTGGGAGCTGTCGGGACACTGGGAGCACTATCGGGAGAACATGTTCCTGCTCAAGGTGGACGAGGAGGACTTCTCCCTCAAGCCCATGAACTGTCCGAGCCACGTGCTCCTCTTCAAGCACCGGCGCCGGAGCTACCGCGAGCTTCCGATGAGGATCGCGGATTTCTGCCCGTTGCACCGCAACGAGGTGAAAGGAGTCCTCTCGGGCATGACCCGGGTGCGCAAGTTCGAGCAGGACGACGCGCACATCTTCTGCACCGAGGAGCAGATCGGGCCGGAGATCGCGGGCCAGATCGATTTCGTCAACTACGTCTACCGGGACGTGTTCCGGATGCCCTTCACGGCCAAGCTTTCCACGCGGCCGGAGCGGTTTCTCGGGTCGGTCGAGGTGTGGGACCGGGCGGAGGCGGCCCTGGAGAAGGCGCTGCGGGATCACGGCGTGGAGTTCTCCGTCAACAAGGGGGATGGGGCCTTCTACGGGCCGAAGATCGACTTCGACATCAAGGACGCCCTGGGGCGGGCCTGGCAGCTGGCCACGATTCAGCTCGATTTCCAGCTCCCGCTGCGGATGGGCGTGGAGTACGAGGGGGCCGACGGCCGGCGTCACGTCCCGGTGATGATTCACCGCGCAGTGCTGGGGAGCCTCGAGCGGTTCATCGCGGTTCTGATCGAGCACTACGGGGGCGAATTCCCGCTGTGGCTGGCGCCCGTCCAGGCGGCGGTGATTCCCGTGTCGGAGAAGGAACACGAATACGCCCGGGAGGTGCTCGGAAAGCTCCGGGCGGCGGGCCTGCGCGCCGAAATTGATTTGTCCGGGGAAAGGGTCTCGTATAAGATTAGGGCCCACGAGCTCCGGAAGGTCCCGTATATGGCCGTGGTGGGGCCCCGGGAAGCCCAGGCGGGGACGGTCGCCGTCCGCGCGCGCCGGAAGGGAGACCTGGGGCCGGTGAAAGTCGAGGATTTCGTTTCCGAATTGAGGAGGGACGTTGCCGCCAAGAATCCCCTTTAGGCGCGAGCCGCCGCCGCGCGACGAGCACCGCATCAACGAGCGCATCCGGGTGCCCCGGGTGAAGCTCGTGGACGAGAACGGCGTGATGCTGGGCGAAATGCCCACGGATCAGGCCCGGCAGATCGCCCGCGAGCGCGGCTACGACCTCGTCGAGGTCGCCGCGGACGCGCGGCCGCCCGTCTGCAAGCTGCTCGATTACGGGAAGTACAAGTACGAGCAGAAAAAGAAGCAGAAGAAGTCCAAGCACAAGCAGCACGTGCAGCAGGTCAAGGAGGTGCGGATGCGCCCCCTGACCGACGAGCACGATCTGGTGGTGAAGATCCGCAAGGCCCGGGAGATCCTGGAGCACGGGGACAAGGTGCTCGTGACGGTCTTCTTCCGGGGACGCGAGCAGGCCCACAAGGAGATCGGGCGGGCGCTCATGGAGCGGATCAAAAAGGACGTGGACGATCTCGCCAAGGTCGAGCACGACGTGACGATGCAGGGGCCGCGGATGCAGATGACGCTTTTGCCGAAGCCGGGGGTCAAGCCGAAGTCCAAAC
>DATLZA010000086.1 GCA_035574235.1 Planctomycetota bacterium
CGGCGCCAGAGGCGCGGCATGCGCCAGGCGCCCTTCGGCCAGCCGGACGGCGTGCTCGCGGACGCGGGGCGCCGGATCCTGGAGGGCACGCTCGACGTCCGGCGCCTCGAGCGCCCCGAGGCCGTCGAGCGTCCAGAGCGCGTGCAGGCGCGCGAGCGGGTCGCGCGCGGCGAGGAGCGCCCGCACGGCGGGGACGGCGCCCCGGCGGCGGTCCTGGACGAGGAGCCGCTGGGCGGTCAGGCGGCGCCAGGCGTTCGGGTGGGCGAGCGTCCGCGCCAGCTCCTCGTCGGAGGCCGCGTCGAGCCGCGGAACGGAACCGGCGGCGGCGCCCCGGGGGGCCACGCGCCAGATCCGCCCGGCCCCGCGACTTTCCAGGTTGAGCGACGCCTTGAGGTCGTCCGGGAGGGAAAGCGGAGTTTCGATCACCTCGCGCGCGAAGTCGGCCACGTAGAGCGCGCCGTCGGGTCCCGAGGCGAGGAACACGGGGCGGAACCAGATGTCCCGCGAGGCCAGGAACTCGCGCTCCTTTTCCTCCTCGGCGCGGCGGGCCCGATGGCGGACGCCTTCGGGCACGAGGACGTCGCGGTGGACGACGTTGTTGGCCGGGTCGCAGACGAAGACGTTCCCGCGATAGGGTTCGGGGAAGAGGTCGCCGCGGTAGACGGTCAGGCCCGAGGCGCTGGTGACGTAGCCGCCGGGAACAAGCTCCGTCTTGGCGAAGCGCGACGCGTCGGCCGAGCCCGCCCGCCGGCGGGTGCGCTCGACGCGCCAGGTTTCGAAGGGGCTGAGGCGATAAAGGCGCGCGGCCGCGCCGTGTTCGGGAATGTCCACGACGGCGGGCGGCGCGGAGACGTAGGGAGCGCGGGCCAGGTAGCGGTCCGGGAGGACGATTTCCTTAAGATGGGCGGGGTTGGCGCAGGTGAACCGTCGGCCCGTGTCGTCCTCGGCCAGGCCGTACTGTCCGCCCAGTCCGCTTTCGGCCTCGAAGCGTCCGGGCTCGTCGGGGCGGAACCGGAAGGCGCGCCCTCCGAGGGAGACGGGGGGCCGGTCGGGACGCTCCGGGCAGAGGATTTCGCCGCCGTTTCCGGCCCCGAGGCCGTGGACCCAGTTGTCGATTCCCCAGAGGAGGCCGTTGACGAGGGCCTGGATGTTCTTGCGTCCGAAGCCGGTGTAGAGAACGCGGCGGCGGTCGGCGCGCCCGTCGCCGTCGGTGTCCTCGAAATAAAGGAGGTCCGGCGCCGCGGCCACGATCGCGCCCCGGCGGTAGGGCAGGACCGACGTGGGAAAATCGAGACCGGAGACGAAGACGGTGACTTTACGGTAGCGGCCGTCGCGGAAGTCGTCGAGGATCTTGACGCGCCCGGGGGCGCGAGGGGGGCTTTCGGCCAGGCCTCCATTGGGATAGCCGGGCATTTCGACGACCCAGAGACGGCCCTTTTCGTCGAAGGCGAGCGCGATGGGATCGACGACATCCGGTTCCCAGGCGACGCACGCGGCTTCGAATCCGTCGGCGGGCACGAGCGCGGCGCGCGCCGTTTCGGGGTCGGGCGCGCCGGAGTCCTGAGCGCAGGCCAGAAGGAAACCGATCAGGAGCATGATGCGTCTTTCCAATTTTATGTACGCGCCGGTCGAAAGGCCGGCGGGGAGGACGCGCAGAAACGAGGGGGAAAAGAAAACCCCCGGCAAGGCGGGGCCGGGGGTTTCACGACGGCCCGGCTGTCGCGTGGGTTGCGGCAGGTGGCTCGGAGAGCACCGGGCCGTTCCGATCCGCGTCAGGATTCGGATCGGTGGGGGAGGAATGCCTGCATGAGGGTCAAGGCGCCGGGGGGGAGGACTCCTTGGGGGGCTCCGATCCGCCGGAAGAGCCTTCCCGCAGGCCCTTCTTGAATTCGGTCAGCCCGCTTCCGAGAGACCTCATGAGCTGCGGGATTTTGGACGTTCCGAAAAGAAGAAGAAGGACCGTCACCACGAGAAGAAGTTCCATCGGAGAAAGGCGGCCCATGGACGTTCATCCTTAAATCCGGGGCGCGGCGGGCGGGACGCACGGTCCCGGGAAACCCGCCGTTCGCCCTTTTGAATGTGATGTCCACGGGCTGGAGCGTTACACCTGTAACGGACGCGCGGTCCGCGTCACAGGCTTTTCAGGGGACCCTGCGGATGCCATCGGCGCCTGCGCCCACGCCGGAGGAGGTCGCGGAGCGGTACCTGCCCCGCGTGTACCGTTTCTGCCGCGGGCTTCTTCGGGACGACGCGGAGGCGGAGGAGGCCTGCCAGGAGACCTTCCTGGCGATCTCCCGCCGGGCCGGCGAGCTGGCGGGCGTGAAGCGCCTGACGCCGTGGGTTCTCAAGATCGCGCTGCTCACGTGCCTTCATGCCCGCCGCCGGAGGCGTCAAGGCGTGCCGCGGGAGCGCGACGTCGAGCCGGACGACCTGCGGGCCGAGGATCCTCCCGTGGATCGGGACGAGGACGCGGAGCGGATCCGCGCCGCGATGGAGCGCCTGCCGGATCGGTACCGGGCCGTGCTGATTCTGAGGTTTCAGCAGGAGCTGACGACGGAGGAGGCGGCGGACGTCCTGGGGATCTCCTCGGGCGCCGCGCGGGTGCTGCTTCACCGGGCGGTGCTTCGACTGCGGCGCGAGGTGCGTGGAACATGAACCATCTGGGCGACGACGAGCTTCTGGAGCGGGCGCTCGAGGGCGGGCTGCGTCCCGACGCGGAATCCCATCTTCGGGAATGCGCCTTCTGCGCTCGGCGCTTCGAGGCGGTCCAGGGAGAGCAGGAGGCGATCCGGCGCGCTCTGGCGGTGGAGGGAGGGCCTCGGCCGCGTCGTTCCGTCCGGCGCCGGACAGCGCCGGTATGGGCGGGGGCGGCGCTGGGGATCGCGGCGGCCGTGGCGGTCGCGTGGGGAGTCGCGGGGCGCGCCCCGCGGTCCGTCGATCCCCCGCGGGCCCTGACGATCCGGCGCCTCGAGCGGGAGATCGAGCGGCTCGTCCGCGCCATCGGAGCGCAGCGGCAGGTCCTGCGGCCCGAGGAACAGGAGGAGGCGCGCGCCTTCGGAAGGATGCTCGTGGAGGCCGAGCGCCGGTACGCGGAGCTCGTGGGGCTCTACGTCGCGGAGGCCGCGCCTCTTTCGGAGCGCCAGAAGGCCGAGATCGTCCGCCTGCTCGACGAGGCGCACCAGCGGGCGCTTTCGGACGAGGAACGCGGAGAGGTCGCTCTGCGCTTCCGGGCCGCGCTTCGGGAAGTCCTCGACGGGTCTCAGTTCGCGGCCTTTGAGCACTTCGTCCGGCACGAGTCCGAGGAGGCGTGGAAGCGGGAGGTGGACGCCGTGGCGGACGATCTGGCCGATGCGCTCGATCTGAAGTTTTCGGAATCGGAAGCGGTGCGGAAGGCGCTTCTGGCGTCCGGTGCCGGAGGGGATTTCCCCGACGTTCCGGTGTGGGAGAGCCCTTCGGACGTCCTGGCGGGGAGTCCGCTTCTGGCCCGGGTGGTTCGCGAGGCGCTCCATCCCGAGCGTCGCGCCGCCTTCGACGTGTACCTTGAAGCGGCGCGCCGGTCCCGGGAGGGCGCCCGCCAGGTGGCGCTCCGCTACCGGGCGCCGTAGGAGGATTCCCGCGCCGCGGCGCGCCCCGCGGCCGCGGAGGGCCGGTACCCCCAAGCCCGGAACAGGAAAAACCGCAGCGGCGGTTCGCGCAGGACCGTGCATCGTCCCACGGGAATCGACAGCTCCCCGGCCGGCTCCACGCGCTCGAATCGGCTCCGGAGCAGCGCCTCGAGCTGAACCGTGCGGTCTCCTCCCTCGAGAACGACGACGGCGTCCCGTCCGGCAAGCTTTTCGGGGTCGGCCCAGAAGTCGAACTGCAGGCCGAGGAGCCCGAGGAGATTCTTGCCGTGGACTTCCTCGGAAGGTCCCAGGCGG
Source organism: Planctomycetota bacterium (assembly GCA_035574235.1). Classification (NCBI taxonomy): domain Bacteria; kingdom Pseudomonadati; phylum Planctomycetota; species Planctomycetota bacterium. The sequence continues at coordinate 3,921 of DATLZA010000086.1, forward strand.
AAGGCGAGCTGACTCGGGACGGTGTACTTACGGCCCAGCCCGAGGTAGAAGGCGTCCGCGGGGAGGGTCCGGCGGATTTCGCGGGCGGCGCCGGCGACCTCTTTCCACCCGTAGAGGCCCTGGAAGGGGGAGAATCCCGGCAGGAAGAAGGCCGCGTGGGCCGCCCCCGCCAAAAGCGCCAGTCCCGCCGCCGCCAGGGCCGCCCCCTTTCGGCGGTCGTAGAAGCGCTCGACGGCGCCCGCCGGATGCGCGAGCGCGCCCGCCATTCCGACCGTGAGCGAAAGCCACGCCGGCGCGGGCCAGAGGAGGTGGATCGGCCGCGTCCAGCCCAGAACGAAGAAAAAGCCCAGCATCGGCAGGGCGCAGGCCAGAAGGAAGCGCTCCGGGGGTCGGCCGGACCGCGCCATCCGGCCTCCGGCGGCGATCGCCAGCGGCAGGGTGAGGGGGACGACGCCGAGCCACTGCTGGCCGATGAACTTGAGTCCCGCCACGAGCCGGACGCCGTCGATCTGTTCGAAGCGGTTGACGCTCTGATAGCGGAAGGACACCCAGTCGTGGGCGGCGTTCCAGAGGAGGACCGGAGAAAAGACGAGGAGCGCGACGGCCGCGCCCAGGTAGGGCCCGGGCCGGGCCAGGCGATTCCGGTAGGGACGCGAAAAGAGAAGAAAGAGAAGGACGGAGAGCGGCAGAAAGACCGCCGTGTATTTCGACAGGAGCGCGCCGCCGAGGGCGAAGCCGGAAAGAAGCCAGGGGCGCGTCCGTCCGGTTTCGATCGCCGTCCAGGCCGCCGTCAGGGAGATCGTCCAGAAGAAAAACAGGGGCGCGTCCGGAAACGCGGTGCCTCCGGCGGCCAGGACGATCGGCTCCAGCGCCAGAAGGAGGATCGCCCGCGAGGCGGCGGCGGGACCGTAGAGGCGTGCGGCGAGGCGGGCCAGGAGCGCCGCCGTGGCCGTCCCCCAGACCAGGGGCATGAAGCGGACGCCCCACGGCGTATCGCCGAAGAGCGCGCGTCCCAGGGCGATGCCCCAGGCGATCATCGGAGGGTGATCGTAGTAGGACCAGTCGAGCCGGACGGCGAAGGTCCAATGGTACGCCTCTTCGGGGGTGAGGGGCACAAGCGCCGCGGCGACCGCCCGAACGGCGGTGATCGCCCCCAGGAGGAGGACCGCGGGCTGTTTCAGGAACGCGCGAAGGCCCATCGCTGGCTCGTCCAATAGGTCACGGCGGTTCCGGCGGCGATGCCCGCGAGCGCCGCTGCCAGATACGGAAGGGGCGACATCGCCCGCATGACGGCCACCTGGACGGCGAGTCCACCGAGGGCGCCGGCCGCGTAGGCCAGGTAGGAGCCCGCCGCGCGGGAGCGGGCGCGGAAGGTCCACCGGCGGTTGAGCGCCCAGTTGAAGCTCATCGCGGCCGCGAAGGCCGGGACCGCGGCCGCCGGAGGGGTCATTCCGCCGCGCTCGACCAGAGCCGCCAGCACCGCCAGGTGCACGAGGACGCCCAGTCCGCCCACGACGAGGAACTTGAGGAGTTTCCACGGCCAGGCGTTCCGTTCCCGGTAGAGCGTCCAGACCTGCTTGAGGAATTCCCTCCGTTCGCGGCGTCCGAACTTGCTGAGGCCCGCTTCCCGGTCCTGGAAGCGGATGGGGATCTCGACCGTGCGCCGCACGGGCGCGCGGGCGAGGATTTCGAGGAGGATCTTGAAACCGCGGGGCCGGAGCTCGACGCCCCGGAGCAGCGAGCGGCGCAGGGCGAAGAATCCCGCCAGAGGGTCCCGGACGGAGGTGAGGGGCCGCGCCAGCCACGTTCCCGCGCGCGAGGTCATTCGCCGGAGCCGGGGCCATTCGTCGATGGAGCCGCCCGGGACGTACCGGCTGCCGACCGCGAGGTCGGCGCCGCGCTCGACGGCTTCCACGAGGGCCGGAAGCGCGTCGGGCGGGTGGCTGAGGTCCGCGTCCATGACGACGCAGAGATCCGAGGAAGCTTCCGCGATTCCGCGCAGCACGGCCGTCGAAAGCCCGCGCTCTCCGCGCCGCTCGATGAGGCGCACGGGAAGCCCGGGGGACAGGGCGCGGACGCGGTCGGGGGTTCCGTCCGTCGAGGCGTCGTCCACGAAGAGGATTTCCGCCTCCGGAAGCGCCGCGTGGACGCGGCGGGCGAGGGGCTCGACGTTTCCGGCTTCGTTCCAGGTGGGCACGATCACCGTGGCCCGGGGAGGGCGGTCGAAGGTTTTCATCACTTTTGAGGATGCCCTCGGGGGACTGAAAGCAACGTGAAGGCGGGATGAGAATGCGTTCAGAAGTCGGCCGCGAAGCCGACGGCCCAGTAATGTTCCCGTTCCGAAAGGAACTGGGTCTGCTGCTCGGGGCCCCGATAGTACTCCAGAAAGCCCCGCAGCGTCGTTCCGCCGGGCGATGAGGGCTTCCGCAGAAGTCCGAGCTGCACCGTCAGGCCGGGATCCCAATCCTGCTCGCGACGGGCGTGAAGATCGGCCGCCGCGTACGGCCCCGGGCCTCCGGGCGGGGCGGCGTCGACCCATTCCAGGCCGAGCTGGACACGGCCCCCTTCGGTGTCGCTTCCGACATAGAGCGGAAGGCCCACTTCGGCGTACGCGCGGCCGACGGAGGCCAGATCGACCGCCATCCCGAGCGCCAGCTCCTCCAGGTGATAGCTCAGGCGCTCGGCTCCCTCGACGCGCGAGAGATATTCGTCGCCCAGGTGCGAGGTCAGATGCCAGACGTGGACCTTGAGCGCCACGGGCCCCTCGCGGTACACGAACGGGAACCCGAACCGGTAGTCCGCGGCGTCCATATCCCATTGCTCGGGGATATCGAAACGGGAAAAGACCGCCGCCTCGAGCGACAGTTCCATCGAGCGCCGGGAGTCGCGGGGATCCGACCACAACGCCAGCGGACGGGAACCGCCGAGGGCGTTTTCGATCTTGATGTCCCTTCCCCGACCCCGGACGGGAAACTGGATCTTCGATCCGCTGCGGGACTGGCGGGGGTCCGCCCGATACGGCTCATAGATCCGTTCTTCGGGGAAGATCTCGACCGTCCAGGAGTCCGGCGCCGGGCGTTCCAGGGCGGACGGCTCCGGGGACACGGGCCGGTCCTGGGGGGTCTGGACGCAGGCCAGCCAGAGAATCCACTGAACCCTCACTTCGCGGCTCCCACGGAACGGAACTCGACGTTCCCAACCTGCTCCCGGCTCCTGAAGCGATCGTGAAAACGGGGTGAAGTTTTTCTCAGAAGCGCCAGGCGACCGACACTCCTGCGCCGAGCGTCTCCAGCTCCAGTTCGTTGCGCTGGATGCGATCCGTGTTGAGGAGGCCGGCCCGTTCGGCGAAGAACGCCAGCCCGATCGCCGCCGCCCCGCACGGGACGTCGATCGACGCCTCGCCTCCGAAGACGTGCACCGAGCGATCGCCGAGCTTCCAGGCGGTCCCATAACTCCGCAGGCGCAGCCGAGCCGCCCCATTCCCGACCGGCAGCTCCAAGCCCGCGCGCGCCAGAGGTGCGGCCGTTCCCATGTGGTCGTCGTCCCGTCCGCGCGCGTCGGAAGACATCACGACTTCGATCCGCCAATACCGGACCTCCAAACCCGCGTGGAAGGCGGCCCCGGCGGTCGATTCGAAGCCGTGGTCCCAGGAAAGCCGCACGGACTGAAGGCGGAGAACGGAGTCGACCTCTTCGCCCCGGGAAAAGAGCGTTTCGTTGAAGCGGGCGTCGCGGGAGAAGGTCTCCCGGCCGCGGAACTCGAAGCCGCGCAGTCCGAGTTCCCAGGTGTCACGCTCCAGGGCGGCGGTCGCCCGGACCTCGGCGGACGGACGGGCGCCGCCGGCTCCGAGATCGGAATTCAGATCGAGCCGGTCTCCGCGGGCCGGTCGTTCGTCGAAACGGAGCGAGCCGCGCGGGAGCGCGATGTCCGCTTCGAGGTCCACGCCGATCTCGAAGCGACCGCGCCCGGGCTCCGGAGCGGCCTGGGAAGCCAGCAGGAGGAGCCCCAGCGCCGCGGCGGGATTCATTCGAGCACCTCCAGCCAGAGAAGCTCCCGTCCGCGGTTGTCGCGGACGGAATCGCGGACGCGGAACCGCCGTCCCGCGGCCGCCAGACGGTCGCGCTGGGCGGCCGACGCGAGGTAGGGACCGGGCGCTCCGCGGCCGGCGGACACGAGGCGATGGACGTAGAAGTAGATCGCTCCGTCCAAAAGTTCGGGACCGGTGTCATAAAGGGGACTTCCGGGGGGAATCGCGGCCGAGACCCGTCGGGCGAAGGCGCGCAGGTCGCGTCCCGGGCCGTCGGCCCGTGGAGCGATCAGCAGCCCGTACGCCAGCAGGGCCGCCGCCGCGAGCCCCGCCGTCGCCCTCAGCCCCGCGCGAAGAGAAAGGCGCCCGGCGGCGCCTCCGAGGAGAGCGGCCGCTCCCGCGGCCAGCGCGGCCACGAGCGGAAACAGGGGACGAACGGGATCGACGCGGTCGGTCCACCAGGAGGCCGGAACTCCCAGAAGGGCGGCGGACGTCCCTCCGAGCGCTGCCGCCAGCAGGCCGAGGACGGCGCGGATCGAGCGGGGGGATCGTTGCGCCCGGTCCGCCAGAACGGTTCCCAGGAGCACGGCGAGGGGGGGATGGACGAAGGCGAGATAGCTGGTGCGTTTGGCGGAGGACAGCATGAAGAAGGCGAACACGAATCCGGCGGCCCGAAGGGAGGGAATCACGCCGGGACCACGGCGGGCGGCCCAGGCCAGGGGGAGGAACAGGATCCAGGGAAGCCCCGTCAAGGGAAGGACGCCGAGATAAAAGGACCATGGACGGCGCTGCTGGTATCCCGTGGAGAAGGCGCTGATGTTTTCGAGCAGGAGGTTCTCCTCCAGAAAGCCCGGTCCCGCTTCCCGGAGGACGGCGGCATACCACAGACCGGCCGCCGCCGCCGCGGCCGCCAAACCCCGCACGGGCCGAAGTTCCTTCAGCGGACGCAGACCCTCCCGGGCTCCCTGGAGCCCCAGAATCCACAACGCGGCCACGATCACGGCCACGGGCCCTTTGGACAGGATTCCGAGCGTCAGGGACGCGTAAAGGAGGATCAGATCCTTCGTCCGGCGGGATTCTCGAAACTCGAGGGCCCGATCCACCGCGAGGGAGCAAAAAAGCGCCGTCAGGACGTTCGCCCGACAGAGCCACGCCTGCGACACGAAGCCGGGAAGCGTGCACAGGACGAGTCCGGCGGCGGAGCCGGCCTCCGGTCCGGCGAGCCGCCGGCCGATACGGTGGACGAGCAGGACGAGCCCCACGGCGGCCAGCGCTCCCGGCAGCCGCACGGCGAACTCGTGGAACCCGAGAAGGACGCCCGCGGCGGCGGGCAGCCAATATCCCAGCGGCGGATAGGCCGCATAGGGCCGGTCGGCCACGCGCGGGGTGATCCAGTCTCCCCGAAGGACCATTTCCTGGGCGATGCCGGCGATCCTTCCCTCGTCGGGATTCGACAGGGTCATGCTTTGCAACGGAGTCAGGAAGAGGATCGCCGCCCCGAGCGTCAGCCATGCGCGTTCGGGACGTCCCGGATCGGCCTCGGGCGAATGCACCGCAGGAAGGATCGCCCGGAAACCTGAAGACATCCTGAAAGGTTCATGAAAAGAAGCTCACGACCGCCTCTGAATACGATTTAAGCCTTCGTTCACGGACGATTCACCGGCGGCCTCCGATCCTGGAAGGCGTGAACTTTTCGACCCGGAGATGGGATACGCCCTGGGCGTGGGCCGGCGCGGCGGCGGTCCTGACGATTCTCGGATCATGCGGATCGGGGTGGGCGGAACTGAGCGACGCCGACGAGTCCCGCAGCGGCGTCCTCGTCCAGGCGATCCAGCGCGGGGAGAGCCTCTTCCGCCTGCGGACGCCGGACGGCTGGCTGAGTGAGAAGCCGCCCCTGTACTACCTGCTGGCGGCGGGGGCGAGTTTCGGACGGGCCGTGGACGAGGTTTCCCTGCGGATCGTGTCGGCCGCGGCCGCGTGGGGAACGCTCTGGACGGGGGCGGTTCTGGGCCGGTGGGCGGGAGGCCCGAAGGCCGCCTGGGCCGCGTTGGCGCTACTGTCGGCCAATCCGATCTTCGCCCGCTGGATGCGCCGGGCGATGGTGGACATGACGCTGACGTTTTTCGTGGCCTTCTCGGCGCTGGCGGCGGCGGCGGGACGGACAGGCCGCTGGGGGCCACGGAAGGCGGCGGTTCTGTGGGGGGTGTCGGCCGGCTTGGCGATCCTGACGAAGGGACCGGTGGGCTTGGCGCTGGCGGTCGCCCCCGTCGCGGGAAGCTGGATTCTCGACCGGAGGGGAGTCGGCGCAGCGTCGCTCGCGCCGGCGGCGGCGGCGGTGGCTCTGGCGCTGGCGGTGGCTCTGGCTTGGTACGGGCCGGCGTGGGCGGCGGGGGGCCGGGAATTCCTGGAAACCTCCGTTCTCGGCGAGAACGTCTACATGCCGTTGGGGCGCCCGCAAGGAATCGGCGTGTCTCATCGGAAATCGTTCCTCTATTACTTCGGGGTGCAGGCGGGCGCGTTGCTTCCGGCGGTTCCTCTGGTCGGAGCGATGGCGCGGGCGCCCTGGAAGGCATGGGCGGCCGAACCGGTGGTTCGCCTGCTGGGCATGGGCTTTGCCGTCGGGTTGGGACTCTTCGAAGCGGCGGCCAACAAGCGGACCCACTACCTTCTTCCCCTTCAGCCTCTGCTGGCCGTCGTTCTGGCGGCGGCCGCCGGGAGGGGAATGGACGTGGCGGCGCCCGGACGCGCGGCGCGGGCGGCGCTGGGCGCGACGGCGGCGGCGTTGTTTCTGTCGGGCCTCGCGGGCCTTGGAGCGGCCGCGAAGTCGCGGGATGGAACTCCGCCGCTGGCGGGACACGGGGCGATGCTCTTGGGATTCGGAGGGCTCGGGGTGGCCTGCGGGTGCGTTCTCTTCGCGGCGTGGCGGCGCCGCCGGAAGCCGCCGGAGTTGGAAGGGGCGATGCTGCTGGCGATTTTCGCCGCGGGGGTCGCGGGCGTGCTGAAGGCCTCGTTCGAGGCGGATGGAAACTGCACGCGCGCCTTCGTGGCGCAGGCGCGGGCGATTCTCGGATCGGGAGAACGGCCGCTCCTGGCGGGTCCGATCCACGGTTACGCTCTGGATTTCTACTGGCCGGGTGGGATCCGGCGCGGGGAATCGGAGCCGCCGCCGCGGTGGGTGCTGGTCCGCCGGACGCATCCCTGGGCTTCGGATCCCGGCTGGAGGGTCCGCGCCGCCTGGTCGGGACGCGATCCGGATCGGGATGTCCTTTTGCTCGAACGGTCCGAAGCTACGAGATCGCGTTGAGCGGTTCGCCGCGCGGGCTGAGGATCTGAATCCGGCCGTTTCCTCCGTCGGCGACGAAGAGGCGGCCTGCACGGTCGAAGGCCAGGTCCTCCGGATCGTCGAACTCTCCGGGAGCCGTCCCGCGGCGACCGAACGCGAATCGGAAACGTCCGTCCGGGGAGAAGACCTGGATCCGATGGTTCTTCTGATCGGTGACGTAGAGCAGTCCCTCCGGCGAGAGGGCGACGAAGTCGGGAACCCGAAACTCTCCCGGTCCGGACCCCGGCCGGCCGAACCGAAAGAGCGGCCGGCCTGAACGGTCGAAGCAGCCGACAAAACAGGCCTTGCTGAACGTGACGTAGACCCGGCTTCCCGCCACGGCGATTCCTTCGGGGTCCTCCGACACGGACCAGCTGCCGCGCCACGTTCCGTCGGACCCGAACACCTGGATGCGGCGATTGTCTTCGTCCGTCACCCAGAGCGCCCCGTCCTCGTCTCTGCAGATTCCTTCGGGGTCCTGAAACTGGCCGGGTCCTTGGCCGGGAGATCCGAGAACGCGGAGGAGGCGGGATGCGCCGGGACGGATTTCGAGGTCGATCAGGCGATGATCCCCGATGAGGACGACCCGACCCGGCTCGAGGGCGACCAGGCTGTCTCCCGCCGTCAGCGGTCCTTCGAGTCCGGGCAGACGGGAGAGGGATTCGAGGGTGCGTCCGCCGGGATCCAGGCGGAAGAGCATCCCCTGGTCTTCGTCGGCGACGTAGATTCCGCCTTCCGAATCCAGGGCGAGCCCTTCGGGATCGAGGAACCGGCCGCCGGATTGGGGGCGGGAAGGGCGCAGGAGACGTTTGATCGGCCGGCGCAGGAGGGCCGCGGCGGCGACCGTGCCTCCGGCGGCCAGAAGAAGCCGTCTTCGGGAAAGGCGCATGGGCTTCATTCCGTCGCGCCGCGTCTGAAGAACGCGTGAGCGTTTCGTGAGAAGGGGATCATCCCGGGGTGCGAAGGATGAACTCGTTCTCACGGACGGCTCACGGTTTCCGCATGGACCGGAGGGCACGATGAGAGCGGAGGATGTCGCTTATGAAGAAGTACGAGGTTCTTCGGCGGGGGGCGGGCTGGATCGGAGCGTTCGTGCTGGCGCTTCCGTGCCGGGCGGGGGAGGGTTCCGAAGGCGGGTTCGACGGAACCGAGGGGCCCGTCGAGGCGCCGCCCTGGGAGATCCTCCTGGGGGATGTGGAGGCGGGCGAAACGACGGGGCCGGCGGTCGATCCGCGCCGGCCGGAATTTCCCCGGCTCTCGGACGAGATAGCGGCGATGGGGGGCTGGCCGCCGGAGGACACGGGGGAGCGGTGGCTTGTGGGATTTTTCCGGGTGACGCTGGCGGTTCCCAACCTGCTCGTCGAAGGCGCGGCGGCGTTGTTTCTGCCGGACCGGATTGTTCTCAACGACGTGACCCTTTTTCAACAGGGGGCGGCCGAGGGGGACTTCGCGGCGCTCCTGGCGCGGCATGTTTTGCGGCGGGAAAGTTCCTTCCTGTCGAATCTCGGGACGTCGGGGGCGATCGTCTTCGATCCCCGCCTGGGGCGGGAGGATCTGGACCGGGAACGGTTCGACGCGATTCAGGTGAAGCTTCTGGCGGACAGTTTCAAGCGGGCCTACCGCGACCGGTTTCACGTGCCCGCGCTGGACGCCGACCAGGTCGCGTCCGCGCTCTCGAGCGGCACGTGGGTGGACAGCCTGGCGATTCCCGCCGGGCTTTCCCTGTACACGGCGCGTTTCGGCATCGACCGCAAGTGGACCTTGGGAGAGCAGGACGTCCGGATCCATTTTCATCTGGAGCGGGCTTCGCGGGTCTACCGCACGTTGACCCAGGACGCGCACCATATGATCGGAAGTCTTTCGATCTATTTCGGAGACTTTCCGATCGGTGTCCTGGTGGCGGCGGACGGGAACGCCGGCCGCGCGGAGATCGGATTCCTGGGAATCGGGACGGATCTTGGGACCGTGTTCGACGTCCTGGCGGGGCGCGAGGCGCACCGGTAGCTCAGAGTGGAGGACCTTCGGCGGCGACGGGATAGGGCCGGCCCGGAAGAACCGTGCGGATCAGGGTGCGGGGCTCGGCGGCGTTCGGAACGGCTTCGCCCAGAGGAAGGATCGGGCGCTCGAGGCCTGCAAGGATCCGAACGAGGACTTCCGGATGGCGGCGCCCTTCGGTTTCGGCGTGGGCGGCATAGCAGGCATAATCGATCTGGAGGCGGGAACGGCGCAGGATGTCCTGGGCGAACGCTTCCGGAGACTGGATTCCCATCGCCTCGTCCAGGGTGGGGAGCGTGACGGGCAACTGGGGGACGGGGAACAGGCGTCCGGCCAGGGTCGGTCGGAAGGGGCGGGTGCCGCGCGCGTCCGAGGCATACCGCAATCCGGCGTTCGCTTCGAGCTCGAGGAGCACGGCGTTCGTTCTCCAGGCGGGGGCCGCGAAGGCCTCGGGGAGACGGCGGAAGATCCGCTCGTAGGCCTCGATCATGCGGAAGAACTCGCGCTGAAGGCGGGACGCGGGGTAGGCGTCCAGTCGGTCCTGCCAGCCCCGGTGGTCCCAGCCGTGGGGGATCACCTCGTGTCCTTCATCCCGGATTTGGCGGAGCAGATCGGGCGCTCCGGCGCCGACCCGGGGAGCGGCCCAGAGGGTTCCGAAGAGCGCGGTCCGCCAGCCATAGGTGGCGTGCGGCTGCTGGCGCAGCAGCCTCCGCGCGAAACCCGGGTGCAGGAGACGCGTCACGGCCAGCCCGGACCGGTCCGGGCCGAGCGTCACGCAGAAGGTGGCGCGGGCGCGGCATCGCCTCAGGAGGTCGAGAAGAACCGGAACCCCCCGGTGGAGTCCCTCGTGCGTGCAGACGTCCACGCGCAGTCGGAGGGGGCTCACCGGCGCGAAGACTCCAGGGCGGCGGAGGTCAATGCGGGGCGGAGGTGCTGCTCCCGGCGGAACCACTCCAGCGTTTCCTTCAGACCGTCGCGGAGGGAGGTTTCCGGCACGACGCCGAGGATCGTTTTCATGCGCGTGATGTCGGGGACGCGCCGGGGGATGTCCTCGTATTTGGGCCCGTAGATTTCCTCCTGCCGGACGAAGCGGAGCCCTTCGTCCGGGCGGCGGCCGGCGAGCTCGAGAAGCGTCGTCGCCAGTTCCAGGATGCTGGTCTCCCGGTCGTCGCCCACGTTGAACACCCCGCCCACGGCTTCCGGCCGGGTGCCGGCGGCCAGCGTGGCGCGGACGGCGTCGCGCACGAACGTGAAGCATCGGGTTTGACGTCCGGTGCCGATGACGGTGAGCGGTTCGCCGCGCAGAAGCTGGCCCAGGAAGATCGTGATGACGCGTCCGACGTCCAGCCGGTCCAGGCGCGGCCCATAGACGTTGAAGTAACGCACCACGGAGACGTCCAGGCCCATTCGACGGAAGGCCCAGCAGTAATGCTCCGCCGCGGCCTTGGAGGTGGAATAGCACCAGCGGTCGGTCTGCGGGGCTCCGAGGACGCGGTCATCTTCCTCTTTCCACGGCACCTTGGGGTTGCGTCCATAGACTTCGCTCGTGGAGGCGAAGACCATGCGGCGGCCGTGCCGGTGGGCCAGGCGCAGAAGGTTGAGCGTCCCCAGTATGTTGACGTTAAGGACGTTGAACGGGTCGTCCACATAGTGTTCGACCCCCACGACCGCCGCCAGGTGATAGACGAGGTCGCATCGCAGGACGAACGCCTCCTGGGCTTCGGCGTCGAGCACGCTGGCTTTGACGTAGTGAAACGCCGGGTTGGACAGGAGATGGCGCACCTTGAGGTTGGGACCCGTATCGACGGCCCAGACTTCGTCCCCGCGGGCGAGGTGTTCTTCGGCCAGGTGCGATCCGATGAATCCGCCGCCGCCGGTGATCAGGACTTTCATGAGAGGTCTCCGAGTTTGAGTCCGGGGTTCAACAGGGGAGCCGCGGAGGGATCGTCGGCGAAGGTGCACCGGTCGATCCGGTACGCTCCGTCTCCGGTCGCCACGACGAAGGGTTCCAGAACGGTTCCCGGAGCGCCCCGGCCGGCGGCGGGTCGGCCTTCCCACACCATGAGCTTGCGGCCGGCCAGGAACGTGAAGGCTCCCGGGAAGGGTTCCGTGACGGCGCGGACCAGACCGTCGATCCGCGCGGTGGGAAGCGTCCAGTCGATCCGCCCGTCTTCGGGCGTGCGGCGCCCGCGGTACGTGGCCCGCCGGGGGTCCTGAGGGAGGCGGGGAGCGGTCCCGGCCTTCAGGAGCGGCCAGACCTCTTCGAGCATCCTGCGGGTTTCGACGACGGCGCGGTCGAAGAGCGTCTTGGCGGTGTCCCGCGGCCCGATGTCCCATCCGCGCTGCGCGACGATGTCGCCCGCGTCGGGTTCGCGGATCATGTAGTGGAGGGTCACTCCCGTGCGCGGCTCCCCTTCGACCAGCGCCCAGTTCAGGGGAGCCCGCCCGCGCAGTCGGGGCAGGAGCGATCCGTGCAGGTTGAGCGCCCCCCGTCGCGCGCGGCGCAGGACCTCGGGAGGCAGGAGCCGGCGGTAGTAGAAGGAGAAGATGAAATCCGGCTGAACCCGCGTCGCCAGGTCCCTCAACCCGCGGCGGCCCAGTCGTTCGCCGAAGTGCACGGGAAGTCCGGCGGCGACGGCGCGCTCCGCCAGCGAGCGGAACCATCGGCGCTCGGCGGGATCGTCTTCGTGAGTCACCACCGCGGCGATGTCCTCTCCCCGGTCGAGGAAGAATTCCAGTCCGGTGCAGCCCATTTCGCCGTATCCGAAAAAAAGGATCCTCACCGTCATCCGGCCTCTCCCCCGCCCTGCACGCGTCGTATGACGTAGCGCGGTCGCCGGCGGACCTCCGCGTAGATCCGGCCCACGTATTCCCCCAGGACCCCCAGAGCGACGAAGAGCATTCCCGTCATGAGGAAGAGGAGGGCGAAGAGCGTGAAGACGCCGAACTGGGCCCACTCCGGGCCGTGAACGATCCTGAGGACCAGAAGCAGGATGCCGAGGGAGACGGCCCCGAGGGCCACCGCGATGCCGAAGAACGTCATCGCCCTCAGAGGAACGAGACTGAATCCGGTCAAAAGATCGAACAGAAGATTGACGAGTCGCAGCGGTCCGTATTTGGTCTTTCCGCTCCGGCGCGGGGCGTGGTCGACCTCCACTTCGACCGTGCGGCGGGCCCACGTGTTGGCCAGAAGGGGCACGAAAGTGGAGACTTCGCCGCACCGGAGGATCGCGTCCACGACCCGGCGGCCGTAGACCCGGAGCATGCACCCGTAATCGCTCATCGTCCCGCCCGCCAGACGGTTGACCAGGCGCGAGGCCAGACGGCGAAAAAAGGGATCCCTCCGGTTCCGCCGCCGGGTTCCCACCACGTCGTATCCTTCCTCCGCCTTGGCCAGGAGGCCGGGGATCTCCTCCGGCGGATTCTGCAGATCGGCGTCGATTGTCACGATCCAGCGGCCTTTCGCAGCTTCGAATCCCGCGCAGACGGCCGCATGCTGGCCGAAGTTGCGCGCCAGCTCGACCAGGCGCACGCGGGGATCGGATCCCGCCCGGCCGGCGAGCCAGACGGCCGATCCGTCGGAGCTCCCGTCGTCGACGTAGACGATTTCCCAGGCGCGGCCGGTGCGCTCCAGGGATCGCGTGAGCCGTTCGTGGAGCTCGGGAAGATTGCCTTCCTCATTGAACACGGGGACGACGACCGTGATCTCGGGCTCAGGGCGGGTCGCCGCGGAGGGTCCGTCGGACGGCGGCGATGACGTCCTCGACGTCTCCATCGGACATCTCCGGAAAAAGGGGAAGCGAGACGATCCGTTCCCCGACCGCTTCGGCGCAGGGCAGGGACGGGGCCTCCGAGCGGTAGAGGGTCAGTCGGTGCACGGGCTCGAAATGAAGGCCGCAGCCGATGTTCTCCTGCCTCATCCGATCGAGGAACCGGTCGCGGCGCTCGACCAGGACGGGGAAAAGATGGCGGGCATGGCGGTGGGGATACGAGGGATCGCGGGGCAGGGTGAGGCCGGGCAGATCGGCGAGGCCCTCCCGGTAGCGCTCGGCGATGGCGCGCCGGCGGCTCAGGAAGCGGTCGAGCTTTTCGAGCTGGCGCAGGCCGATTCCCGCCGCCAGGTCCGTCAGGTTGTATTTGAAGCCGGGCAGAAGGGCGTCGTAGCGCAGCGCGGCCCCCGCTCCATAAGCCTTCCAGGCGTCCCGGGAAATGCCGTGGAATCGGAAAAGGCGGGCCCGTCGGGCCTGATCGGCGTCGTGGGTGACGAGCATGCCTCCTTCCCCCGTCGTGATGTTCTTGATGGGGTGGAAGCTGAAAACCGACAGTCCCGGGCGGGCGCCCACGGGAAGCCCGCGATATTCGGTTCCCACGGCGTGGGCGGCGTCTTCGACGAGGGCGACCCCGGGTCCGGCGGCTTCCCGAAGGGCGTCCAGATCCGCCGGGGCTCCGGCGAAATGGACCGCGACGACGGCCCGCGTGCGGTTCGTCCGGCGCCGGGCGACGTCGGCGGGATCGATCTGGAGCGTTTCCGGGTCGATGTCCGCGAAGACGATGCGGGCGCCGAGGACGCGCGCCATGGTGGCCGTCGAAGGCCACGTCAGGGAAGGACAGATGACTTCGTCTCCCGGCTTCAGATCGAGGAGCCAGTAGGCCGCGTGGAGGGCGGCCGTTCCGGAGGAGAAAGCCACCGCGTGGGGGGCTCCGATCCGGCGGGCGAACTCCTGTTCGAAGCGCTCGACCCGTGGACCGCTCGTGATCCATCCGGAACGGAGGCACTCCACGACTTCGCAGATTTCCTCCTCGCCGAGAGACGGGCGGGAGAAGGGCAGAAAATCACGTCGGGGCGGACGTGCGGGGCGCGCCGAATCGGAGGCCATACCCGTCAGATTAAGGGAGGCGGCTTCGGGCCGGATGAAGGCGGGATTAATTTTCGTTCACGAGACCCGGCGCCGCCGGAGGGCCGTCCAGGGCGGGCAGCTCCACCGTGAAACACGATCCCCGGCCGGGAACGCTCTCCACGCGGATGCGTCCTTCGTGGGCTTCGACGAACGACTTGCACAGGGCCAGGCCGAGCCCCGCGCCGCCGGTTTCGCGGGACCGCGCGCGGTCCACCCGGTAGAAGCGCCGGAAGAGATGCGGCAGATGCTCCGGCGGGATCCCGAGGCCCGTGTCGCGCACGGCGACCCGCACCCAGCCGTCCGCCCGATCCAGGCGCAGGTCCACGCGGCCGCCCTCGCGGTTGTACTTGACGGCGTTTTCCACGAGGTTCATGAACACGCGCCGCAGGGCCACGGGATCTCCGGCCACTTCGGCGGGGGGGCCCTCCAGATGGATCCGGATCCCGCGCGCTTCCGCCGCGGGCGCCCAGGTTTCGCGCGTCTCTTCGAGGAGCTGGAGGAGGGGCACCCGTTCCTTGGGCAGCGCATGCCGCCGCAGGTCCATGCGGGCCAGGGCCAGAAGGTCCCCCACGATGCGGTTCATGCGGGCCACTTCCTCGGAGACGCTTCCGAGGATCCGTTCGTACTCGTCGGGCGGCCGGCGGTCCTGAAGCGCGGTTTCGAGCTCCGCGCGGAGGTTGGCCAGCGGCGTGCGCAGCTCGTGCGCGGCGTCGGCGGCGAAGCTGCGGAGGTCTTCCATGGCGCGCTCGAGCCGTTCCAGCATCTCGTTGAGCGTGCGCGCGAGGTCCCGCAGCTCGCCTTCGGTCTCGGGCTCCGGCACGCGCTCCGAAAGATTGGCGCGGCTGATGCGCTCCGCGCAACGGCGCAGCGTCTCCACGGGGGCGAGCGCGCGCTTGACGAAGAAAAACCCCGCCAGTCCCGCGACCGCCAGGGTCGCCGGAAAGAAAACGAGATAGAAGAGGCGCAACTGGGCGAGCGGTCGCTCGTAAGGATCCATGGGGAGGGCGAACCGCACCCGCCAGGGGGGGCCCCCGCGGGGGTCCGTCGCTTCGAACGACCGCTCCCGCAGATTCTCGGCCGGCCCTTCCGACCGGTAGACGACGTTTCCGGACCCGTCCCGGATTTCCGCCCACCCGCCGGCGGCCTGCAGGAAAGGATCCAGGACCTCCCCGAGGTCCGCGTGGACCCCCCGGCCCAGCTCGTCGAGCTCCTCGGCCAGGCGTTCCTCGAGGAGCCGGGCGCCCAGCGAGAGTTCCGCCTCCAGATCGCGCCGCAGGCCGTCGCGCACCCAGAGGTAAAGGCTGGACGAGAAAGCCGCCAGGAGAAGTCCCGCCACCAGGACGAAGCGAAGCGTGAGGCGGACGCCGATGGATTTCACCTACGACTCCCGCAGGACGTATCCCACGCCGCGCACCGTGTGAATGAGGCGCGGCTCGTCCTTTTCCTCCAGCTTCTTGCGCAGGACGCTGACGAAGACGTCCACGACGTTGGACTGCCAGTCGAAGTTGTAATCCCAGACGTGCTCCGCGATGGACGTGCGGGTCAGCACGCGGCGCGGATGGCGCAGGAAGTATTCCAGAAGCGCGAATTCCCGCGGCGTCAGGGGGATTTCGCGGGCGCCCCGCAGGACCATCCGGTCGAGGAGGTTCATCGTCACGTCGGCGAACTTGAGCAGCGTGGGAGAGTCGTCTTTCCCGCGCCGCAGGAGCGCGCGGACGCGGGCCCGGAGCTCCTCGAGCGCGAAGGGCTTGGTGAGGTAATCGTCGGCCCCCTGGTCCAGACCGCGGACGCGGTCCTGCACGGCGTCGCGCGCCGACAGGACCAGAACGGCGGAGTTCTTCTTCTTTTCCCTGAGATCGCGCAGGATGGCCATGCCGTCGCGCCGCGGCAGCCCGAGATCCAGGACGATGACGTCGTAGGGCTCCGTCACGGCCAGGTGCCCGCCCTCCTCGCCGTCGTGGCAGAGGTCGACCGCGTGGCCGTCTTCGCGCAGGGCGCGCTGGATGAAGCGGGCCAGCTTCTTTTCGTCTTCGAGGACGAGGATGCGCATGGCGAAAGCGAGCCTCCATTGTACGGCCTCGGCGGCGCCGGACCAACCCTCCGGAAGCATCCAACGGCGGCCTTGAGCGGGCCGTGAAGGGAAAATGAAAAGATCTTCATCCTGCGGCGCGGCGCGCTGGCCGCCGGGGAGGAAGGTCGGCTAGAATGACCGCGTTTTCAGGCGTCGGGGCGATCCCGCGGGAGGGGTGTCCGAACCGGCGGGACGCGCCCGCGCTCCGCAACCCGGAGAGGTCCGAGTGAAGCTTCGCTTCGTTCCCTGGACGGTGGGGGCTCTCTTCGTCGCCGCGCACCTGCCCTGGATCGCGGAGCCCTTTCTCCGGCACCGCGAGGGGGTGTGCGCCCAGTACGCCGTCATGGCGCGCAACAGCGCGCGGCTGGGCTATGCGGCGACCCGGTTCGGACTTCTGGAGACGTCCTCGCCGGACCTTTCCGTCTACGACGACTGGAGACGATATTTCTATCCGAACCGTCCTCCGGCAAGCGTGCTGGTGACCTCGCTCTGGTTCCGGGCGTTCGGGGACGCCGAGTGGGTTCTTCGGGTGAGTTTGCTGGCGGCCTCGCTGGGGACCCTGGCGGCCTTCCACGCGCTGGCGCGGCGGATCCTGGACGCGCGCGGAAGCGCCGTGGCGTCGGCGGCGTTCGCCTTCACGCCGATGTTCTGGTACTTCTCGGCGGTGGCGGTTCACTTGGTCTACGCCCTCGCGTTCTCGCTGGCGGCGTGGGCCTGCCGCGTGCGGTGGGGGGACGCAGGCCGGTATCGCCGGCTCACGTTCGTTTTTCTCTTCCTCGCCTGCCAGAGCGACTGGCCGGGGTACTTCGCGGCGCTTTCGATCGCGGCGGATGCGGTGCTCGAGGGGCGCCGGCGGCTCGGCGGGGCGGTTCTGGGTCTGGCGGCGGGCTCGTTCGGCCTGCATCTGCTTCACGTCCTGTGGATCGACCCTGAGGACGGACCGCTCGTCGGACGGCTGCTGCGGGCGGCCGTGGACCGCACGGTCGTCGACATGCCGGGGCCGTGGACGTTCCTGGCGGGCGAGGCGCGGGAACTCGGGCTCTACTTCACGGCGGGAGGGCTGGCGCTGGCCGCGGCGGGCGCGCTCCGCCTGCCGCGCCGCGCGTGGCTTCTCGGGCTTCTGGGTCTGGAGGAGGCGGTCTTCCTCCGGTGGGCGCACGTGCACGATTATCTGACCTACATGCTCACTCCGCTCTTCGCGCTGCTGGTCGCCTCGGGCGTGCGCGCGCTCGGGGAGCGGCCGAGGCGACGCGCGGCGGCGGCGGCGCTGATCGCGCTGGGGGCGGCTCAGAGCGTGTGGATCACGGGGGATCGGCTGACGCGCCGCGGCGCCTACGAAGTCAACTATCGCGCAGGGGTGGCGATCCGGGAGGTCGCGCGACCCGATCAGCGCGTGCTCGTGACCGTGGCGGACCTTCGTCAGTACACGCCGTACTATGCGGACCGGTACACGGCGGGGGTCGAGCCGGGCGAGCCGCTGCAGCTCACCGTGCATCCTTCGGGGGGCGGACGGCCGGTGAGCGGCCCGGCGGATCTGGAGCGTTTCCTGGACGGCTTCGACTGGGTGCTCGTGGGCGATCCGGACGCCGCGGCGCGCGAAATCGAGTTCTTCCGGGGACGCCGGCCGCCCGAGAGCTTCTGGTTCCTGGACGCGTCCCATCCGCTGCGGCGCAGGCTCGAGTCGGTCGCGCGGGCCCGAGAGGAAAGGGGCGCGTTCCTCCTGTACCGCCTGCGCTGAGTCGCGGAGGGGCGCCGCGGTCTTGAGCCGGGCGTGAGGGGAAGATGAAAGGATCTTCATGAATCCGGCGGGCGCCGGGGATCGGCGCGTCCGGAAGCCGACGGCGGGCTGGCCCGGCGGAGGGAAGGCGGGATACAATGGAAGGACTTTGGAGGAGGTGGGTCTTTCATGCCCGACCTTGGGCGGGCGTACCGGCGCTGGGCGCGGCGGAACGGAACCGTGTTCGCGTTCGCCTGGGCGGCGGCGCTGGCGGCCGCGGGACGCCTCGTCGGAGCGGCGGAGGCGGCGCCCTGGGCGCGCGTGGCGGCCGGGGCGGTCGCGCTCGTTATTCTCGGATTTCTGACGTGGCTCGGACTGTCCGTCGCCGCCTGCGCGCGGTGCCAGGCGCAGGGACGGCGGCGGGAGGCCCGCGCCCTGCGCCGGCAGCTGCGCCCGGCGCCGCGCCTCGTGGCGG
>DATLZA010000087.1 GCA_035574235.1 Planctomycetota bacterium
CGCCCCCGCGGCGGCGCACGCGTACATCGAAGCGCTCTATCCGCTGCAGCAGTTCATGAACGAATCCCAGGTCATCGCCGAGGGCGTCCTCGAATCGGCCGACCCCAAGACCAAGACCGCCCAGGTCAAGATCCTGCGCTCCCTCAAGGGCAAGTGCGCCTACCCCGTCCTGCGCCTCAACATCGGCGCCGGTCAGGAATGGCACCCCGACGCCGTCTTCCGGCATCTGGTCCCCGGCGCCCCCGCCCTCTTCTTCTTCGACGGCGGCGGCCGCGCCGAACTCTACGTCAACCGCTTCTTCATGCAGCTCTACGCCGACGGCCAGCCCCCCGAGAAGGCCTGGTGGACCTTCACCCACATCGAGATCCGCTGCAACCGCACCTACGTCGGCCCCGCCGACGAATTCATCAAGCTCGTCGGCGACATCCTGGCCGGCAAGGTCAAGCCCCCCGCCCCCGATCCCAAGATCCCGCCCATCTCCCGCCAGGACGTGGCCGCCCTGCCCGTCTGGGGCCAGCCCGTCAAACCCGAAGAACTTCCGGCCTCCTTCCGCAAGCGCGATCCCAACGCTCCGCCCCCGGCGGGCCCCGTGCCGGTGAACGCCGAGGGGTTCGTATCCCGCTGGCTCGTCCTGGGCCCCATCCCGCTCGGGCCCGGCGCCTCCAATCACAGCGAGGAAGGCCAGAAGGGTTTCTTCGCCCAGCCGTGGATGCCCAACCCCAAGGAAGCCCGGCCCAAACCCCTGCAGAACGCCACCGTGGCCGGCCAGGAGATGAAGTGGGACGTCTCCGACATCGGCGACTACTTCGTGGACTTCGGCGCCCCCGAGAACTCCATGCACATCGTCCTGAGCTACGTCGTGGCCGACCAGGACCTCTCCGAGCTGACCCTGGCCACCGGATCCGACGACAGCGCCGTCTGGTGGCTCAACGGCGAAGAAGTCATCCGGGTCTACTCGGGTCGCGCCGTGGGGAAGGACCAGGACCGCTCGCGTCCGGTGTCCCTGCGCAAGGGAGCCAACGTCCTGATGGGCGCGGTCATCAACGGCGGCGGCCCCACCGCGGCGTGCGCCCGCTTCCTGGCCAAGGACGGAAAACCGGTCACCGCTCTCAAGGCGGCCGCCCAGCCTCAGTGAGAGGACGGAGGTCCACACGCCCGCCCCGGGGAGCGTATAACCTATCGGTCAGGCTGACCGTTCAGGAAATTCCCCGGATTAAGGAGGAGCGGGCATTATGAAAAAGGCATTGACCGTCGTGGCCGCCCTGGCCGTTCTGGCGGGACTGGCCTGGGCTCAGGCGGGCAAGAAGGCCGTCAACCGGAAGTGCCCCGTCAAGCCGGATGTCCGGATCGACCCAGCCATCACCGTGACCTATAACGGTAAGACGATCGGACTTTGCTGCACGGACTGCGTGGACAAGTGGAAGAAAAACCCCGCGGCCTACGCGGGCAACGTCAAGGAAGACGCCCACCTGCCCCTGGAGCCCGAAAGCCTGCCGAGCGCGAAGGACGCCGTCGAAAACGGCAAGACCGGGCCCTACCTGACCGTGCTCTTCTTCACGGACGGCAAGGGCCCTTCGCAAGCCATGCTCAAGGCGCTTTCGGAGCCGTCGGTCGAGGCCGAAATCGCCAAGTGCTCTTACGCGAAGGTCGAATTCAAGAAAGACTCGGAGGAGGCCAAGACGTTCAAAGTGACCTCGGCGCCGACGCTCCTCCTGCTGGACCCGCGATCCACGCCCCCGAAGGAATTCAAGCGGCTCACCGCCGCCGCCCCCGCCGCCATTCTCAAGGAACTGCAGCTGGCGGCCAAGAAGCTCGAGGAGCCGCAGAAATGAAACTTCCGGAGCCCCGGTGCGGAAGGTCCTTCTCCTGATCCTCCTGCCGGCCGGGTCCGCCCCGGGCCCGGCCGGCCCCTTCGAACTCCTCGAGGGCGACCGCGTCGTCTTCGTGGGAAACGCCTTCGTGGAGCGCGATCTCCACCACAACTACCTCGAGGCGTTCCTGACCGAACGGTTCGCCGGACGCCGGATCCTCTTCCGCAACCTCGGCTGGAGCGGGGATACGGTCTTCGGTCACGCCCGCGCGGGATTCGGAACCCCCGAGGACGGCTTCCGCGCCCTGGTCCGCCACCTCTCGGAACTCCAGCCGACCGTGCTCTTCCTCGCCTACGGCATGAACGAGTCGTTCGACGGAGAACCCGGCCTTCCGGAGTTCCGCAAAGGCCTGGAGCGCCTTCTGGACGCCGTGACCGGACTCGGTCCGCGGGCCGTCTTTCTCGTCTCCCCGATCCGGCATGAAAACCTCGGGCCGCCGCTTCCGGATCCGGAGGAACACAACCGCCGGCTTCGGCTCTACGGCGACGCGCTCCGGCAGGCCGCCGAAAAGCGACGGCTCGGCTTCATCGACCTTTTCGACGGCCTGGCGCCCGGGCCGGGCGAAGGCCCCCTGACGGACAACGGCATCCACCTCACCGACCGAGGATATCGCCGCGCCGCCGAGACGATCCTCCGGGCGCTGGGCCTCGGGCCGGTCCCCTCCGAGGTCTCCGTGACGCTCGAGGGCGCCTCGCGGGCCGCCCGCCGCGAGGCGCTCCCCGGCGGCCGGTCCCGCCTCCGGATCGAAGGCCTCCGCCCCGGCCGGTACGAGCTCCGCGTGGACGGCGTTCCCGCGGCGTCCGCGACCGCCGAGGAGTGGGCGCGCGGCGTGGAGATCGATCACGGCCCGGAGGTCGAACGCTTCGAGCGCCTCCGCGAGGCGATCCGCCTGAAGAACTTCCACTACTTCAATCGGTGGCGCCCGCAGAACGAAACCTACATCTTCGGGTTCCGCAAGCGCGAACAGGGCCACCTGGCCCCCGAGATCCCGCGCTTCGACCCCGTGGTCGAGGCCAAAGAACGGGACATCGCCGCGATCCTCGCGTCCGCCCCGCCGGCGTACGTCCTGGAGGTTCGGCCGTGATCGCGGCGCTTCTGGCTCTGCTCCTGCAGGCGCCGCAGGAACCCGATCCCGAACAGGAACGCCGCTCCTTCAAGGTCGCCGAAGGCTGGGAGGTGACGCTTTTCGCGGCCGACCCGCTCGTGGCCAAGCCGATTCAGATGAACTGGGATCCCCGGGGGCGCCTCTGGGTGGCGACGTCGACCGTCTATCCGCAGATCCTCCCCGGCCAGACCCCGGACGACAAGATCGTGGTCCTGGAGGATTCCGACGGCGACGGCCGCGCGGACCGCTCGCACGTCTTCGCCGAGGGTCTCTTCATCCCCACCGGGGTCGAGCCCGGCCGCGGCGGAGCGTATGTGGCGAACTCCACCGAGCTTCTCCATCTGGCGGACACCGACGGCGACGGCCGCGCGGACCGCCGGCGCATCCTCCTTTCGGGCTTCGGCACGGAGGACACGCACCACATCATCCACACCTTCCGCTGGGGCCCCGACGGCGCGCTCTACTTCAATCAGTCGATCTACATCCACAGCCACGTCGAAACCCCCCACGGTCCGCGCCGCCTCGGCGGGGCCGGCATCTGGCGCTTCCGGCCGGACACGTACGAACTGGACGTCTTCGTCCGCGGCATGTGCAATCCCTGGGGCCACACGTTCGACGCCTGGGGACAGTCCTTCGGCACCGACGGCGCGGGCTTCGACGGCATCCACTATCTGCTCCCCGGAGCCACCTTCGTGCACTTCCCCGGCGCGGAGCGTCCCTTTCCGGGGCTCAACCCGGGACATCCCAAGTACTGCGGCCACGAGATCCTCAGCGGACGCCACGTCCCGGAGGACTGGCGCGGCAACATCGTCGCCAACGACTTCCGGGCGCACCGCATCGTGCGGTTCGCGATCGGCGACGACGGAGCGGGATACTTCGCCAAGCCGCTCGGCGACCTTCTCTCCTCCACCGACCCCGCGTTCCGTCCCGTGGACGTGCGGATGGGGCCGGACGGCGCGCTTTACGTGGCGGACTGGTACAACCCCATCATCAACCACGGCGAGGTGAGCTTCCGCGATCCCCGCCGCGACAAGACCCGCGGGCGGATCTGGCGCCTGAGCTTCAAGGGCCGCCCCCTCGTGCCCCGGCCCCGCCTCCACGGCGCGCCCGTCCCCGAACTCCTCGAACACCTCAAGGCGCCCGAAGACTGGACGCGCCACATGGCCCGGCGGGAGCTGGCCGAGCGCGGGCCGGCCGAGGTCCTGCCCGTCCTGACCGCCTGGATCCGCACGCTCTCCGACGAACACGATCTCCTCGAAGGGCTTTGGCTCCAGGAGACCCTCGGATCGGTCGAGCCCGATCTCCTGCGGCGCCTTCTGCGGGCGCGGGACCCGCGCGCCCGCGCGGCGGCCGTCCGCGTCCTGGCCCACGTTCATCGCCGGGTTCCCGACGCCCTGGCGCTGCTCGAGGAGCGCGCGGCGGACGACCATCCCCGCGTGCGCCTGGAGGCGGTCCGTGCGCTTCAGGAGATTCCCTCCGAGCGGGCGATCGAAGCGGCCTTCCGGGCGTTCGACTTCCCGGTCGACCGCTTCCTGGACTACGCGCTCTGGCTTCTGGCCCGCGAGACGCGGGATCGGTGGGTTCCGGCCTTCGAAGCGGGCCGGATTTCCTTCGGAGGCGACGCGCGGCGGCTCCAGTTCGCCCTCCAGGCGGCGCGCGCGACGTCGGCGCTTCCGACGCTGGCGCGCCATTTGCGCGAGGGGCGGATCGTGCACGGCCGCGAGGGAGTCGTCGAGTTCCTGGCCGCCTCGGGGGGGCCGGAGGAACTTCGGACGCTCTTTGAGCTCCAGGACGCGGCGCTGCGTCCCCGCGTGTTCGAGCATCTGGCGCGGGCGGCGCGGGAGCGCGGGGCGCGCCCCGCGGGGGATCTCGGGCGCGTCCGCGAGCATTTCGACTCGGTCGAAGCGTCTCTCGTCCTGGCCGGGGCCTGGAAGCTCGAGGCGCTGCGGCCCGAGCTGGAGCGCCGCGCCCGGGCCGGAAGCCGGGCGGCGGTCGAGGGCCTCGTCGCGCTCGGCGGCCCCGCGAGCGTGGAGTTCTTCCGGCGGCTGGCCGCTCCCGACGGCCCGGAAGGCGCGCGCGTCCTCGGAGTCCTGGGGCTGGCGGCGCTCGACGTCCAGGCCGCCGCCGGGCCCGCCGCGCAGATCCTGGCCGCGGCGCCGCTCGACCTCGTCCCCGCCTTCCTGTCCCGCAAGGGGGGAGCCGAAGCGCTCGCCGCGGCGCTCGATCCTTCCAGGATCCCCGCGGACGCCGCGCGCCTGGGGCTTCGGGCGATCTATGAGGCCGGCGGCCAGGCGCCGGCCCTGGCGGAGGTCTTCCGCACGGCCGTGGGCCTCGGATCCCGCAGCCGCGAACGGTCCCCCGAGGAGATGAAGGCGCTCATGGCCGACGTCCTGGCCAGGGGCGACCCCGCGCGCGGAGAGGACGTCTATCGGCGGCGGGAGCTCGGGTGCGTCCAGTGCCACGCGATCGCGGGCGCCGGGGGCAACGTGGGGCCGGACCTTCTGAGCCTCGGGGCGAGCGCGCCGCTCGACTACATCGTGGAATCCGTTCTTCTGCCCGAGAAGAAACAGAAGGAAGGCTACGCCTCGCTCCAGGTCCTGACGACCTCCGGGGACGTTCTGAGCGGGGTCGTTCTTCGCCGTTTGCCCGACGGAGGCGTGGTCCTGCGGGACCCCGCGCGGGACGAGATCGTCCTTCCGCGCGGCAAGATCGAGGCGATGAAGCCGATCGGTTCGGTCATGCCCTCGGGCCTGGCGGACCTCCTGACGGACGCCGAGTTCCTGGATCTCGTGCGGTTCCTCTCGGAGCTGGGCAAACCGGGGCCCTTCGCCGCCGGCGTGGCT
This sequence comes from Planctomycetota bacterium, assembly GCA_035574235.1. NCBI lineage: Bacteria > Pseudomonadati > Planctomycetota > Planctomycetota bacterium. The sequence goes on from DATLZA010000087.1 coordinate 5,820, forward strand.
CCGGTCGTGCGCCGATGGCGCGTGCGCGAAGGGGCGTCGCCGGCCTGGATTCCCGCCTACAGCCGCGTCTCCGGGAACCTGCCGCTCGAGGGCGTTTCGGCGGCCCGGGCCGAAATCGAGGTCACCACGCCGGGAACATTCCGCGTGCGGCTCAATTCGGCCGCGGGCCTCTCCCCCGCGGTGGACGACCGCCCGCTCGCGCCGCGCGAGGAATTCGAGCTGGAGCTGGGCGCGGGTCCGCACGCTCTGACCTTCGGGGTGGACGGCGCGGCGCGGAAGGGATTGCCCCTGCGGTGCGAAATCGAGGAGGCCCCGGGATCGCCCGGCCGCCTTCGGATCGTGTGCGGCAAATAGCCGCTCCGTCGCGTTCACTTCCTCGACTTGACCAGCTCGATCGCGGTCTCCGCCAGGAGGTCTCCGGCCTCCGGCGCAAGCTTGCTCCGGATGCCGAACGTGACTTCGTAGCCGCCGCGCCGGAACGCCTCCCGGTGGGGAACGTACCCCACCATGCCGTTGGCGTAACCGACGACCCGCGTGCGCACGGGATATGTTTCCTCCTTGATCCGAAGGCCGTACTCCACGAAGTATTCGGCGGGGACGGCGACGTAGGCGAACTCGTCGAGAAAGAGGGCCTGGACCTCGGCCGGTTCCTTCCCGTTTTTCCGGCGGATCTCTTCGAGGAGGGCCGGCATCGTCTTATCGTAGAAGCCGGGCTCGCCGAAGCGCTGGGCGCCCCGCGCGGTGCCTCGAAGATCCGCCTCGGTGTAGGCGCGGTAGGGCAGCTCGATCGTGCGGCTCCGGGCGGACAGGCGCGCGGCGGGACGGAACTTCATAAGTCCGATCGCCTTTTCCGCCGCCGAGGCCAGAACCCGGCCGCACTCGGCCATCGTCTTTTCCTTGTTCACGCCGGAAGGGTCGTTGTGGTGCAGATTTCCGGCGGCTCCCTGGAGAAAAAGCGCGACGGGCCAGCCTTTTTCCTTCAGGGCGAGGGCGAGCTGGCCGGGATAGCCGGCGCTGAACGCGTCGTCGCCCCCGTGGTGGCAGGGATGGCAGGCGAAGTTGACGATCGCGCCGAGAGGCGCCCCCTCCTTCGATCGCGCCGCCAGAACCGCCACCTCCGGATCCACGGGACCTTCGAAGGCCAGGGCGTCGGGATCGCGGAACGAGCCGTGGCAGCGGACCGTTCCGTTGCGGTAAAGAACCCGCCGGTTGTACGCCACGTTCCACTCGAAGACGCCGGCCAGCCCGATTTCGGCCTCGCGGCGACCCTGCCAGGCGCGGACGAAGGCCTCCGCCGCGCGGTCGATCATCCGCTCGACGTAGGCATCCTCGCGCGGATAGAGGTCGGCCTCGACGGCCGGTCCGGCATGGTTGTGCGTGGCGGCCACGAGGAGAGCTTCCGCGGGAAAGCCCGTCCGCTCCTGAACGCGCCGGCGGATCTCCGCCGTCGTGTCGCGGTGGACGAAGAGGACGTCGAGGGCGATGAAACCCGCGCGGCCGCCGCCGGACTCGAAGACGGCCGCGCGGGCGAAAAGCGGATCGAGCACCCGCCGGCCGTAGACGAGGCTGTTCCAGCCGCATTTCCGGGTCCCGGGTTCGGGCGTGATGTCCTCTTCGGCGAAGCCGGCCTTGAGGGAGACCGGATCCTGGAGAAGGCAGAGGGCCAGCGCGAGGGGAATCATCGGGCCTCCGAACCGCGCGTCCGATATTACTACGCCGCGATTCCGGCGCTCGGGGCCTCGATCACGGTCCGGACACCTGCGTCCGGAGAAACGCGGCCCGCTTCCGGGCGACCCGCTTGAGGTAGTCCGGGTAGCCGTCGAATTGCGCGTTCGTGATGGGCTTGTACGGATCCTCGTAGACGGCCCGGCGGATCCGGGCATATTGAGCGTCGATCCGGGCGGCCACGCGGTCCGGGTGCGCTTCGCGGTCGAGAACGAAGGCGATCTTGCTCATGTAGAGCGCGCGCAGGGTCGGGGTGTCGCGGACGACCGCCGCGAGTCGGGTGTTGCCGAAGTTGTGGAAGATGTCCCGGGTCACCTCGGCGCCCGCCCAGGTCTGATCCAGGTCCCACGGGATCAGCTCGAACCGGCCGGTCGCCGGCCGATGGTACACGTGAACGTTGTGCGGAGGCCCGGCGTCCCTCAGGAGACCGTCCCGGCTGATCACCACCGCCTCGAGGGCCAGATAGAGCGTCACGTTTTCGAGATCGCAGACGGACCCGAGCTCCGAGGGCCGGTGATTGAGGATGTCCAGAAAGCGGGGAATCACGGAATGGTCTCCGTCCTGCTCATTCGTTTCGGGTTCCCAGGGCTCGGGGAGATAGAGCGACGGATCGGCGCCGCGGTACGCGAACGCCTCCGGGCGATCCACGCGCAATCGATAGAGATTTCCGTCTTCGCCGCCGTAGCGGTGGCGGATGAGATCCCCCGTCACCCGCTCTTCGGCCATATAGACGCCGCGATACTCGCCGTTGACGAAAAGGCGGCAGTACGCGGCGCGGGGCGTGGCGGGCAGGAACGCGCGGAACACCCCGTAGGAGAGGCTGTCCCGCATCATGGTGGTCTCGCGGAGCCCGTCGAGCTTCAGGCTCTTGAGACCCATGAACTTCCGGCCGGGCACGAAGACGTTGAAGTCGAAACGCAAGGACATCTTCGGGTTGCCCGGATAGCGGGAGGAAGCTCCGCTGGGTCGGACGCCGACCGGGGAGAGGGTGACGTCCTTCCATCTCAGGGTGGCGGTCCGGTACGTGTCGCCTCTGGTATCCTGGAGGATCGATTCCCAATCGTCCGGCGCAAGCGTCAGGTGGAAATCGTTGAGCTCGCTTTCGTCGAAGACGGAGCGGGACGGATCGGACGCGGCCGGGGGAGGCTCGGGTCCTCCCAGGGCGGCCGTGGGCCGGCCCTCGTCCCCGTCTCCGCAGGCCGCCAGAAGGAAGACCGCCGCCGCCACGGGCCTCAGGCCGCGCTGCATTTCGAAACCTCCCGCGTTCGGCAGGAAAAAGGCGCCTCGCGCAGCGAATGACCCGCGAAGGGGCGGAAGGTTACGCCAGAATGCCCCGGACCACGTTCCCGTGGACGTCGGTCAGGCGGAAATCGCGGCCGGCGTGCCGGTAGGTCAGGCGCGTGTGGTCCATCCCGAGAAGATGCAGGATCGTCGCGTGGAAGTCGTGGACGTGGACCTCGTCCCGGACGATGTTGGCGCCGATCTCGTCGGTCTCGCCCCAGACAAGACCGCCCTTGACGCCGCCGCCGGCCATCCAGGAGGAGAAGGCCCGCCCGTGGTGGCTGCGCCCTTTCGGACCGTCCTTGTGCGGCGTGCGCCCGAACTCGGTGGTCCAGACCACGAGCGTCTCGTCCAGCATGCCGCGGCGCTTCAGATCCTTGAGGAGCCCCGCGATGGGCTTGTCGACGTTCCGCGCCAGCGGCTCGTGCGTGGCCATGTCGGAATGGGCGTCCCAGTTGTTGGAGGCTCCCACGTCGATGAGCTCGATGAACCGCACCCCGCGCTCGGCCAGGCGGCGGGCCACCAGGCACTGCCAGGCGAAGCCCTCCATTTTCCCGCGCTCCAGGCCGTACAGGCGCAGGGTCTCGTCGGATTCCTTGGAGAGATCGAACGCCTCCGGCACCTCCATCTGCATGGCGAAGGCCGTTTCGAAGGACTTGATGCGGGCCGCCAGCGCCAGGTCCCCGTCCCGGCCGGCCAGGTGCTCCCGGTCGAACGCGTGCGCCAGGCCCAGCTCCATCTCCTGGATCTCCGCCCACGGCGTCCGCCGGTGCAGATCCGGAATCGGCTCCGGACCCGGCACCACCCGGACGCCCTGATGGTAGGCGGGCAGGAAGTCGTTCGAGAACACCTGGGTTCCCGCGTACGGAAGCTGGGGCGCGATCACGACGAAGGACGGCAGGTTCCGGTTCATCGTCCCCAGCCCGTAGCTCACCCAGGAACCGAGGCTCGGGCGCGCGACGGAAACGGACCCCGTGTGAATCCCCAGCGTGGACTGGAAATGGTCGCTGTGATCCGACCGCATCGTGCGGATCACGCAGATGTCGTCCATGCACTCCCGGATGTGGGGGAAGAGATCGCTCACCATCGTTCCGCACGACCCGCCGGGCCGGAACGGCCAGAAGGGCTTCAGCAGGTTGCGGGCGTCTTTGGCGTGCGGCCCCAGCCGGACGGTCTTTCCGTCCAGATCGAACAGCGCCGGCTTGTAGTCGAAGGTCTCGAGATGCGAGACTCCGCCCGTCATGAAAAGAAAGATCACCCGCTTGGCCCGCGCCGGAAAGTGCGGCGGCTTCGGCGCCAGGGGATCCGAGGCCCCTTCGGCCAGAAGCTCCCCCAGGATCCCGGGCAGCAGGATCGATCCGCCCACCAGGGACCGCAGGACGTCGCGCCGGGTGCAGCCACAACGGTCAAGGCGTTCCATCAGGGTCAATCCACGTAAATAAACTCGTTGAGCCGGAACAGGACCCGCGCGTAACTCTCCCACGCCTCCGTTTCGCGGCGGTCCTCGGGTACGCCGGCCGCGCCGAGACGCTCCCGCACCGCGGCCAGGTAGGAGCGCCCCGCCTCCCGCTCCTTCGAGGAGGGCGGCCGGCCGAACGCCAGAAGATACGCCCGCTCGATCCGCTCCGCCTCCTCCCCGCGCTCGCGCCGCAGCCGCGCGGCGAAGGCCCGCGCCTGCTCGTGCACGAAGGGGTCGTTCAGCAGGAAGAGCCCCTGAAGCGGCGTCGTGCTTTCCGTGCGCACCGCGGTCGAGGCGTTCGTGTCCGGTCCGTCGAAGAGCCCGAAGAACGGATGCCGCCGGATCCGCTGCGTCATGACGTAGACGCTCCGCTTGGCGGTCTCGTACACCGCGATGAACGGTCGATGCTGGGTGAAGGACCACGTGCTCTGAGGCGGGAACGGATGGGGTCCCCCCGGCGTCCGGTCGAGCGTTCCGGCCACCGCCATCAGAGCGTCCCGGATCGCCTCCGCCTCGAGACGGCGCCTCGGGAACCTCCAGAGATACACGTTCTGCGGATCGACCCGGAGCGCCGCCGCGTCGGCCCGGCTGGACATCCGGTAGGTGCGCGACAGAAGAATCAGCCGGTGCAGCGCCTTCACCGAGCCGCCGCTCTCCAGGAACCGCCGCGTCAGCCAGTCCAGAAGCTCCGGATGGCTGGGCGCCTGGCCCCGCACGCCGAAGTCGCTCGGCGTCGCCACGATGCCCCGCCCGAAATGATACTGCCAGACGCGGTTGGCCATCACCCGCCACGTCAGCGGATTGCGCGGATCCGCGATCCACTCGGCCAGCGGCAGCCGCCCGCTTCCCGCGTATCCCGAGGGCAGCTCCTGACCCCCGAGCACCGAGAGAAACCGCCGCGGCACCTCCGGGCCCAGCGTCTTCGGATCGCCCCTCAGATGGACCTTCGCGTTTCCGGGCTTGGTCCCTTCGGCCACCGCGTAGGCCGACTCGACCACCGGCATCGCCTTGGCGTACTCCTCGCGCTTCTTCTGAGCTTCCTTGATCGCCCCGCGCAGCTCCTCCAGCCGCCGCCGGGCTTCCGCGACGCGGCGGGACCGCTCCGCCTCGGCCACGAGCGCCGCCCGCTCCGCCTCGAGGCGCGCCAGCTCCGCCCGGACCCGCGCCTCGGCGGCCGCCAGATCGTTGAAACGCTTCGCCAGAACGGGGTCG
>DATLZA010000088.1 GCA_035574235.1 Planctomycetota bacterium
TGATCTGATGAAAATCCTGCGGCCCGGGGGCGGGTTCGACGATCCCTCCCGCGCGGAGGGTCAGGCTTTCTCCCGCGTCAAGGCGATGGGAAAGGGGGCCTATCCGTACCTCCTGCGCTACCTGGATCATGAGGAACTTCCGCTCGCCGTGGCCGCCGCCCGTGTCCTCAACGAACTCACCGGCCGCAATCAGCCGCTTCCCACGCCGGCCACCCGCGCTCAGGTCAAGGCGGACTGGGAAGCCTGGATCAAGGCCAATCCGTAACGCCGCCCTCGCCGGGGGTACACATCCTCGGCGTACGGTGCAACTTGGCGGACTTGCCCGCTATATAGTTTTGTGGGAGCGGAATTCTTCGTGATCTCATGCGCGTCCTGATCGGGTCCGTTGCCATCCTGGCCTTCGCCGCCCGGCTGTCGCCGGCTCAGCAGGAGCCGCCGGCCGACCGGGAAGGGATCGAATTCTTCGAAAAGAAGATCCGTCCGGTTCTCGTCGAGAAGTGTTACTCCTGCCACAGCGCCCAGGCGCCCAAGCTCAAGGCGAATCTGCGCCTCGACAGCCGCGAAGGCCTCCTGAAGGGCGGCGACATGGGGCCCGCGCTCAAGCCTGGAGATCCCGACGGAAGCCTCCTCATCCAGGCCATCCGCTACAAAGACGAGGACCTGCGGATGCCGCCGAAAGAGCGGCTTCCCAAAGAGGTCGTGGCGGATTTCGAGGAGTGGGTGCGGCGCGGGGCGCCCGATCCCCGCACGGGAGGCGCCCCCTCCGGCAAAGACCGGGACCCCAAGGCTTCCGCCCGCGCCCATTGGGCGTTCCGTCCGGTCGCCGATCCTGCGCCTCCGGCCGTCCGGCGCGCCGACTGGGTCCGGACGCCCGTCGATCGCTTCATCCTGGCGCGGCTGGAGGAGAAAGGGTTGACGCCCGCTCCGGAGGCGGACCGGCGCGCCCTTCTTCGCCGCCTCTCCTACGACCTCACGGGGCTTCCGCCCTCGCCCGAAGAACTGGAGGCCTTCGTCCGGGACCCGGCCCCGGACGCCTACGAGCGCGCCGTCGATCGCCTGCTCGGCAGCCCCCACTTCGGCGAGCGCTGGGCGCGCCACTGGCTGGATCTGGCCCGCTACGCGGACACCAAAGGTTATGTGGGCCAGGAGGATCGCCGGTATCCCTTCGCCTATACCTACCGGGACTGGGTGATCCGCGCATTCAACGAAGATCTCCCGTACGATCGCTTCGTGACGCTTCAGCTGGCAGCCGACCGGGTCGCGGGCGAATCCGACAAGCGCGACCTGGCGGCGATGGGATTCCTGACCGTCGGCCGCCGTTTCATCAACAACATTCACGACATCATCGACGACCGCATCGACGTCGTGACGCGCGGCCTGATGGGTCTGACCGTTTCGTGCGCGCGCTGCCACGACCACATGTACGATCCGATTCCGACGAAGGACTACTACGCGCTCTACGGAGTCTTCGCGAGTTCCCAGGAGCCCAAGGACCTGCCGGTCCTGGAGCCGCGCGAGAAAACGCCGGACCATCGGGCCTTCGAGAAGGAACTGGCCGAGCGTCGCGAGGCGGTCGAGCGGTTCCGCCGCGAGCAGCACGCGCGGCTCACCGGGGAGCTCCGCAAGAAGGAAACGATCGCCAAGTACCTCCAGGCCGCCGCGCAGGCGCGCACGGCCGAGGCGGTCAAGGACGTGGCGGGCAAGCGGGATCTTTCGGCGTACGCGCTGGAGCGCTGGCGGGCCTTCCTCGAGAAGGCGGCTTCGTCGGGCGACGCGCTTTTCGCCCCCTGGCGGGCGTACGCGGCGCTGCCGGAGGCGGAGTTCGCCGCCCGCGCGGCTCAGGTGAAGCTCGACGGGGTGCCCGCCCCCGTCGCCCGCGCGTTCGAGCGTCCGCCCGCCTCGCTCGCCGAGGCGGCGCAGCGGTACGGCGAGATCCTCGCCGCCCACGACCGCGAGGAGCCCTTCGAGGAGCCGGACCGGGAGGCGATCCGCAAGGCGCTGCGCGGCGCGGACGCCCCGGCCCAGGCGCCCCTGGCCGAGGTCGAGCGCCTTTTCACCCGCGCGGAGCGCGACAAGAAGCGGCAGCTCGAAAACCGCATCGAGGAACTCAAAGCCACGCACCCGGGCGCGCCGGAGCACGCGATGGTCCTGACGGATCTGCCCGAGCCCCGCGAACCGCGCGTCTTCGTCCGCGGGAATCCCAACCAGCAGGGTGAGGCCGTGCCGCGTCGTTTCCTGACGCTTCTGGGCGGCCGGGTCTTCCGCGAGGGGAGCGGGCGCCTCGAGCTGGCGCGCGAAATCGTCCGTCCGGACAACCCCCTGACGGCCCGCGTGTGGGTGAACCGCGTATGGGGCCACGTCTTCGGGAAACCCATCGTGGGGACGACGAGCGACTTCGGCGTCCGCAGCGACGCGCCGACCCACCCGGAACTTCTGGACTGGCTGGCGCGCCGGTTCGTCGAGGAGGGCTGGTCCACGAAGAAGCTCCTGAGGCTTCTTCTCCGGTCGGCGGTCTACCGGCAGGCGTCGGACGACCGGCCCGAGGGCCTGGCCGCGGATCCCGAAAACCGCCTCCTCTGGCGGATGAACCGAAAGCGCCTGGATTTCGAGGCGATGCGGGACTCGCTTCTGGCGGTTTCGGGACGGCTGGACCGTACGATGGGCGGCCGGTCGGTCCCCCTGGTCACCAATCCGACCGCCAAGATGCGCATGGAGGCCGAAACGATCAAGGTGGACGTGGGGGATCCCACCAAGGACTCCTACGCGACGCGCCGTTCCGTGTACCTCTTCGTGGATCGCCAGAATCTTCCGGGGACGCTGCGGGTGTTCGATTTCGCCAGCCCGGACACGCACAGCCCGCGGCGGTACGAGACGACGGTTCCGCAGCAGGCGCTCTTCATGATGAACGGGCGGTTCGTCGTGGAGCTGGCCCGCGCGCTGGCGGCGCGGCCGGAGGTGTCCGGGGAGGCGGATCCGGCGCGCCGGGTGGCGGCGCTCTATCGCCTGGCGTTCGGCCGGGCCCCGACGCCGGAGGAGACGGCGCTGGGCCTGCGCTTCGTGCGCGGCGAAGAGGGGCTGGCGCGCCGCGGCGAAGCGGGAGCGTCCGGGGCGTGGCAGTACGGTTCCGGCCTTTACGACGAAAAGGCGCGCCGGGTGACCGCGTTCCAGCCGTTGCCGCATTTCACGGGCATGGCCTGGCAGGGCGGTCCGGCGCTTCCGGACCCGAAGCTCGGATGGGTGATGCTGACGGCCACGGGGGGACATCCGGCCCGGGACCGCGCCGCCGTCCGGCGCTGGAAGGCGCCCCGGGACGGCGAGGTCTCCATCACGGGCACGGTGTCGCACGCCGAGGCGCAAGGGGACGGGATCCTGGCGCGGATCGTCTCGAGCCGCCAGGGCGAGCTGGCTTCCTTCGCCGTCCGGCGCGGAGAGGCCGAGACGCGGCTGGCCGGAATCGAGGTCCGGGCCGGCGAGACGATCGATTTCCTGGTCGAATGCCGCGGCGACGAGGGCTGGGATTCGTTCGAATGGGCGCCCGTCGTGCGGCTTTCGGAGCGGAATGCGGCGACGGCGGGGGGCGCGCCGCGCGAGTGGAACGCCCAGGCGGACTTCGCGGGGCCCCCGGGGGCGGCGTCGCGGCCCCTGGACCCCTGGGAGAAATACGCCCAGGTGCTCCTTCTGACGAACGAGTTCATGTTCGTGGACTGACGGAGGCGGGGATGAGCCGGTACGACCACGGCGTGCGTCCCGAGGACCTTTTCCTCACGCGGCGTGAGATGCTGTCGCGCTGCGGGATGGGGCTGGGGGCGCTGGCGTTCATGGATCTTCTGGCCCGGGCGGAGGACGGCCGGGCGGCCGAGCTTCATCCCCTGGCGCCCCGGCGTCCGCACTTTCCGGGCCGCGCCAAGCGCGTGATTCACATCTTCGCCAACGGCGGGGCCTCGCACGTCGACACCTTCGACCCGAAGCCGGCGCTCGAGAAGTACCGGGGCAAGATGCTGCCCATGGAGAATCTCAAGACCGAGCGCAAGACGGGGGCGGCCTTCCCCTCGCCCTTCAAGTTCCGCAAATACGGGCGGAGCGGAATCGAGGTGAGCGAGATCTTCCCGCACGTCGGCGAGTGCGCGGACGATCTGTGCGTCATCCGCTCGATGCACGCGGACGTGCCCAATCACGAGCCGTCGCTGCTTCTGATGAACTGCGGCGAGGCGCGTCTCATCCGGCCGAGCGTGGGGTCCTGGGTGACCTACGGCCTGGGGAGCGAGAACCAGAACCTGCCGGGGTTCATCGTGATGTGTCCCGGCGGCTATCCGATCCAGGAGTCGCAGAACTGGCAGGCGGGCTTCCTGCCGGGAGTCTACCAGGGCACCTACATTGACACCCAGCACACGGACGTCCAGAAGCTCATCGAGAACATCCGCAACGACTTCGCCTCGCGGGACGAGCAGCGCCGCCAGCTCGATCTGCTCCTCGAGCTCAACCGGCGCCACCAGGAGCGCCGCGCCCGGGACGCGCAGCTCGAGGCCCGGATTCAGTCGTTCGAGCTGGCCTACCGGATGCAGGCGGAGGCCACGGACGCCTTCGACGTCTCGCGCGAACCGGAGGCGATCCGCAAGATGTACGGCCCCGGGACGCAGGCGCGGCAGCTCCTGATCGCCCGGCGGCTCCTGGAGCGGGGCGTCCGGTTCGTCCAGGTCTGGACGGGCGCGGGACAGCCGTGGGACAATCACGACGATCTCGAAGTGAATCACCGCCGACTGGCCAAGGACTGCGACCAGGCGATCGCGGCGCTGCTGAAGGACCTCAAGCAGCGGGGGATGCTCGAGGAGACGCTCGTTCTCTGGGGCGGCGAGTTCGGGCGGACCCCGACGGTCGAGCTTCCGACTCCGGGCGCCAACGCGGGCAAGGTCAACGGCCGCGACCACAACCACTGGGGCTTCACGATGTGGCTGGCCGGCGGCGGCGTCAAGGGCGGCTACGTCCACGGGGCCACCGACGAGTTCGGCTTCCGGGCGGTCGAGAAACCCGTCCACGTGCACGACCTGCACGCGACGATCCTGCACCTGCTCGGGTTCGACCACGAGAAGTTCACGTACCGGTACGCCGGCCGGGACTTCCGGCTGACGGACGTGCACGGTCACGTGGTGCGGGAGATCCTCGCGTAGAGCGTCCTACCGCCCCCGAAGGTGCCGGTCGGCGAAGTCGAGGTACGCGCGCCAGTCCTCCGGGGTCATCGAGTGCTTTCCGGCGCGGATGAAATATCCGAGCGTGCCGGCCGAAAGCTTCCCGACGGGCGGCATCTCGCGGTCTTCGAGTCCGCCCGCCCCGAGGAGCCGGTAGACCGGTTCGGCGGCCTTGAGGATCTCGAATTGCCCCGGAGGGTCGGCCCATTGATCTTCCTGGGCGTTGGCGAAGAGGACCGGCCGCGGCGCGCAGAGCGCCACCAGCGCGTGCTGGTCGAAGGGCAGCCGCTCCACCTGGTCGCCGAACTTCTTGAAGACGTCGTTGAACCAGTGCGGGAACGCGCGGTTGATGACCTTGACGGTTTCGGCCTTGGGGTTCTTCGTCCGGTTGGGCGCGGTTCCGCCGCATCCCGCCTGGCTGGGCACGGCCAGCGCGATCCGCTCGTCGAACGCGGCCGCCAGAAGGGCCGTTTTCCCCAGCCGCGAGTGGCCCACGGCCGCGATGCGCCGCGGATCGACGTCCGGGTCGGTCACGAGGTAGTCCACCGCGCGGTGGATCCCCCAGGCCCACATCGCGATCGCCCCCGGACCTTTTTCGCCCGGCGTCGTCTGACCCGGCGCGGCGGGAAAATACTCGGGGTAAACGCCGTCGTTGAAGTCCGGCTTGTCGGGGAAGACGTCGCCGTAGTAGAAGGTCGCCGCCGCGTAGCCCCGGTCGATCGTCTGCTCCAGCGCCCAGGAGTCGACGTTCCGGCCGCGCGTCGCTTCCGTGGCCCGGTGGTCGACGACGCCCTCCCGGGAGGGACGCATCCAGCTGCGGCACAGCGCGACCCGCGGGTCGGCGACGAGGCTCTGGTTCCCGGTGAAGTTATGGCCTACGAAGACGGGCGCCGGGCCCGACCGCCGGTTGGGCACGACGAGAAGCATCTCGAGCGCCGGGCCGTCCGGCCTCCGGGAGAGGGGGATGCGGATCTCCTTGGCGGTGGCCTTGCCGCCGAAGAAATCGGGGAAGACGGCGCGGACCTGCGGCCGCACCCCTTCGGGCCGGGGGAGCAGGGGACCGTACATGTAGTGAACGAACAGAGCGCGGAGCTCCTCGCGGCGCTCGCGCCACTCGCCGGCGGTCCGGACCCGCCGTCCGTCCAGGAAGAGGAGCGGATCGGGGAACTCCGGCCGCGCGGGGAGCGCCTCGACCGGCGGGAAGTCTCGCGGCGCCGTTCCGCCGCACGCAGCCAGAAGCGCCAGAAGGCACGAACGGAAGTCCGGGCGTCGATTCATGAGATGGGTCCTCCCGTTATCGTACGTGCGGCGGCGGTCTAGCGTGCGTCCCGGACGCAGCGGAATCCGACGTGGTTGGCGGCCGAGCGGATTTCGCCCGAGTGGCGCGCCCCCGGGGCGTAACGCGCGCAGTAGTTTTCGGCGCAGAGGAACGATCCGCCCTTCTGAACTTTCTTGCGGGCCCCGGGTTCGCGGGGGTCGTGGCTCTCGTCGGGTCCCCGCGGGTTGCGCCGGGGGCTCCGCGCGAAATAGTCCTCGCGGTACCAGTCCGAGCACCACTCCCAGACGTTGCCGGCCATGTCGAAAAGGCCGTACCCGTTGGGCGGAAAGCTCATGACCGGAGCGGTGGCGAAGTGGCCGTCCTCGAGCGTGTTCTCCTTGGGGAAGGCGCCCTGCCAGATATTGGCCATCCAGCGGCCGCCGGGCTTGAGGTCGTCCCCCCAGACGTAGCGCTTGCCGGCCAGCCCTCCGCGCGCGGCGAACTCCCACTCCGCCTCCGTCGGGAGCCGCTTGCCCGCCCACCGGGCGTACGCCTCGGCGTCCTCGTAGGCGATGTGCACCACCGGGTGCTTTTCCCGTCCCACGATCGAGCTTTCCGGCCCCTCGGGGTGCCGCCAGCTGGCTCCCGGGACCGGCCTCCACCAGGCCCGGAAATCCCGCAGCGACACGTCGTCCTCCCGCGGCGGAAAAAAAACGATCGAAAAGGGCTTGAGCTTTTCCGCCGGCACGCCGGGGAATTCGGAGGTTTCGGGGATGCGCTCCGCCACCGTCACGTACCCCGTCGCCCGCACGAAGCGCTCGAACTCTTCGTTGGTGACCTCGTGGCGATCCATCCAGAATCCGTCCACTTCGACGTCATGGACCGGCTGCGCTTCCGGGAAGCGCGGATCGTCCGAGCCCATGAGGAACGTTCCCCCCGGGATCCACACCATGCCCTCGGGGGGCGGTCCGGGAGGGGGGCCCGAGGGGGCCGCCCGCAGCGAGGCCCAGACCAGGAACCCCACGAAAACGAGAAGAAGCGTCACGGCCGGCAGGACGACCGGCGCCAGGGGCGAAGGTTTCGGCGGTTCCACGGCGCAACCGATTGTAGCGGGCGCCCGCTCCCGCGCCTACTTCCGCGCGATTCGCGCGAGCTGCCGCTTCATCTCCGCGACCGTCTCCGCGTGCCGCGGATCGGCGGCGAGGTTCTCGAACTCGCCGGGGTCGCGCTGGTAGTCGTAAAGCTCCGCGCCCGCCCGGCCCCCGTCCCACTCCGTGTAGCGGTACCGCTCCGTTCGGACGCTGCGGCCCTCGACCCGGGCGCCCCGCCGCACCTGCGTGTAGGCCGGGAAGGACCAGGGCGCCTGCGGATCCTCCAGCAGCGGCCGGAGGCTCTCGCCTTCGAGCCCCGCGGGCGCCGGCAGCCCCGCCAGGTCCGCGAGCGTCGGATAGAGGTCCACGAGTTCCACCGTCCGCCCGCAGGCGCGGCCGTTCCCCCGCGCCCCCGGCGCGGCCACAAGGAGCGGCACGCGCGCGGAACGCTCGAAGAGCGTCATCTTCTGCCACTGCCCGTGTTCGCCGAGCTGCCATCCGTGGTCGCTGGCGAAGACCACGACGGTGCGGTTCTCCAGGCCCAGACGGCGGAGCGCGTCGAGGAGCCGGCCCACCTGCGCGTCCATATAGCTCACGCTCGCGTAGTACGCCCGGATCATGAGCCGCCGCTTTTCCTCGTCCAGGCCGTAATTGGGCGGCTTGACGGCGAGCGCCGCGGCGGGAATCTTCTCCAGATGCTCCGCGGGCTCCTTCGGGAGCGCGATCCGCTCAAGCGGATAGAGGTCGAACCATTTCTTCGGGGCCACGCACGGGACGTGCGGCCGGTAGAAACCCACGGCCAGGAAGAAGGGACGGTCGCGGTGTTCTTCCAGGAGACGGATCGCTTCCGAGGCCACCTTGCCGTCCGTCTGATCCTCGTCGGTTCCCTGCGAGACGTACCAGGTGAGGGAGCCTCCCATCGAGCGCGCGTTGCCGGTGTAGTAGACGCAGCGATCCTCCTCGTCCTTCTCGCAGCCGCGGGGGTTGATCGCCGCCTGCCAGGAGGGAGGATCGTCCAGCCCCGGCGTTCCGATCTGGGAGGGGACGCCGTAATGGTAGAGCTTCCCCACGCGGGCCGCGAAGTAGCCGTGCCGCGTGAAGAGCTGCGGCAGCGTCACCGCGTCCGGGACGTTCTTGCGGAAATGCGTCGCGTTCTCGTGCACGCCGGTGGTGTCCGGCCGCAGCCCCGTCAGGAACGAGGCGCGGCTCGGATTGCAGAGCGGAAACTGGCAATAGGCGCGATCGAAGCGGACCGCCCGGGCCGCCAGGCGGTCCAGGTTCGGCGTCCGTACGAACGGATGCCCGTAGCAGCCCAGGTCCGTGTTCAGATCGTCCGACGTGATGAAAAGGACGTTGAGCGGCCGATCCTGGCCGGACGGCGGGCGGGAGCCCGCCTCCGCGGAGCAGGCGGCGACGGCGAGGAGAAGAAGAGCGCGCTTCATAGGGAGTCCCCGAAATCGTTCCCGAGATTCAACAACGGTCCGGGGGCGCGGTTCCGCGGAATCGGCTTACGGTTTTTCGACGCGGAACGTCGTGCGGTTCTCGCTCCACCAGATCTGCCATTCCTTGGAGGAGGTGAACTTCTGGCGGGTCAGGTCCTGGAGCACCTTGAGCGTGACGGGCAGGAGTTCTTCGGCACGCTTCTTGTTCTGATCCTCGCCGCTGGGCACGTTGTATCCGCCGACGTTCCCGGCGTCGATGGCGCCGTCCTTGATCCGGACGAAACGCTCCATGCGCCTGATTTCCTCGATCAGGATCGGGACACTCGAGGCGCTGCGGATGCGGCCCGCCGCCAAGACCGCCGCCTTGGCCACCTTCGCGTCGCGGTCCTCGAGGTACTTGTGCACCGTCGGGAGAGCCGCTTCATCTTCGAGCTTTCCGAGCGCCTCGAGGATGGCCGCCTGAACGTCGGACTCCTTGGAGTTCGGCTGAAGCGCCCCCGTCAGCACCGGGACGACCGCCTTGCGCAGGTCCGCGAAACCGCCCAGGCCCCGCGCGGCCGCGATTCGAACCGTGTTGCCGTCGGCGGTCAGAAGAGGGGCGAGCCGGGCGAGCGTCCGGGGGTGGGGGACTTTGGCCAGGTCCGCCACGGCCGCGGCCCGCTCCGCCTCGGAGGCCGAACGGTACGCGATCTTGAAGCGTTCGAGAGCTTCCTCGACCGCCTTGTCGTCCTGGACCGGCAGAGCGGCCGCCAGGAGCGCCGCGAACGCGATCATACGCATCTCCTTCCCTACTTCTAATTACACGTCGGCCGGAAAAAAACCCTTTCGGAAACCGAATGCGCGAAATCCGTCCCCGAACGGGTTCTCTCCAGGGTACTTCTTTAAGGAAACGAATACCCGAAAAAGGAGCTTCCATGAGAACGTTCGTCGCCGCCGCCGGGATCGCGGCATGGACCTTGATAGGAGGATGCGCCGCCGGACCGGCGGAGCGATCCGCGGCGCGCGTTTTCGAGATCCGCACGTACACGGTCCACCCCGGCAAGATGGAGGCCCTCCACCGGCGCTTCCGGGAGCACACGGACCGGCTCTTCCGGCGTCACGGAATCGAGCCGGTCGGCTATTGGACGGTGACGGGGGGCGAGGGGGCGGAAGCGACGCTGGTCTTCCTCCTTGCGTACCCCAGCCGGGAGGCGCGGGAGGCGGCTTGGAAGGCCTTCCAGGCGGATCCGGAGTGGCAACGGGCCAAGGCCGAAAGCGAAAAGGACGGCCCTCTCGTGGCGCGCGTCGATTCGCGATTTCTCGCGCCGGCCGATTACTCGCCCTTGCGCTGAGGCCCTCCGGAAAAGCTGAACCGGCGTCCCGCGGTCCGGGCGTATTAGTGAACGGGGGTGAGCCCATGATCCTCAGACGCCGGATGATCCCGCTGGCCCTTCTGCTGGCGGCGGCCCGTCCCGCTCAGGAGGCCAACCCGCCGGACGGACCGCTTCCCATCGAGCGCGTGACCCTCGACCGGCCCGCCGATTTCAAGGTGGACGTCTTTCCGATCCTCAAGGGAAACTGTCTCCCGTGTCACAACGCCAAGGACGCGGAAGCCGACGTGGTCCTTGAAACGCCCGAAACCATGCTCAAGGGCGGCGCGGACGGACCGGTCCTCGTGCCCGGCAAGGCGGACCAAAGCCCGCTCCTGCGCGTGGCGTCCTTCCGCGCCAAGCCGCACATGCCTCCGCGCAAGAACAAGGTCGGAGCGCGTCCCCTCACGCCGCGGGAGCTCGGAATCCTCAAGCTCTGGATCGACGAAGGCGCCAAGAATTCCGCGGCGCCGCTTCTCGAGGCGCCCCGCTGGCAGCCCGCACCCGCGCACTGGAACCCGATCTACGCCGTGGCCCTGGACGCCGAAGCGCGCTTCCTGGCCTGCGGCCGCGGGGCCAAGCTTCACGTCTATCACCTTCCCACGCGGCGCCTGATCGATCGCCCCGTGGATCCCAAGCTTGCGGCGCTGGCCCCGCCCGGAGAGCCCGGGGTCGTCCATCCGGACGCGGTCCACGCCCTCGCCTTCAGTCCCGACGGGGAAATTCTGGCCACGGGCGGCTACCGCTCGATCAAGCTCTGGAAGCGTCAGGCGCCGGAACGCAAGCTCGCGCTTCCCGAGTGGAAGGAGCCCCGCGCCGCCGCTCTCGATCGCGAAGGCGTCCGCCTGGCGGTCGCGGACGAGGAGCACGTCCTGCGCGTGTACGACGTGGCGTCCGGCAGGAAGCTCGCCGAGCTGCGGGGCCACTCCGGACCGGTCCGCGCCCTCGCCTTCGAGGCGGACGGAAAACGCCTGGCTTCGGTCTCCGAGGACAAGACGGCCCGGATCTGGACGCCGGCGGATCCCGCGTCGCCGGGCAAGGCGCTCGAGACGCCGGCTCCTGCCACGGCCGTGGCGTTCCTTGCGGACGGGAAGTCCGTGGCGGTCGGAGGGGGCGACGGGCTGGTGCGCCTCTATCCGCTCGAGGGCGAAAAGCCGCCGCCGGCTCTCGAGATCAAGGCTCATGCCGGGCCGGTCGTGGCGCTCGCCGCGGCCCCGGGTCTCCTCGTGTCGCTGGGGCCGGACGGCCGGGCGATCGCGTGGAATACGGCGGGCGGCCAGAAGGTCCGGGAATTCGCCCACGGCGCGCCGGCCGCGGGAGTGGCGGTTTCGGCGGAGGCGCGGCGCGTGGCGACCTTCGGAGGCCCGAGCGCCAAGCTCTGGAACCTCGAGGACGGAAAGGTCGCGGCGGAGCTTCGAGCGGACGGTCCGGCGCGGCGGCGCGACCGCGAGGCGCAGGCGCTTCTGGCGTTCGCGGCGGAAGAGGTCCGCTATCGCGAGCAGGCCGTGAAGTCCGCCGAGGAGGCGCACAAGAAGGAAGAGGAGGAGGTCAAGAAGGCCAAGGACGCGGTGCCTCCGGCGGAGAAGGAGTTCAACGACAAGGAGGCCGCGCTCGCCAAGGCGCGCCAGGACCGGGAGGCCGCGGAGAAAGCGCTCCGGGAGATCGACGCCGCCATCGCCGCCGCGCGGGCGGGCGCCGAGGAGGCCGCACGAAAACTCGCCGCTCCGCCGGACGAGACCGCTCTCCGGAAGGCGGAGGCCGAAAAGGCCGCCGCGGCCGAGGCGCTGGCCGCCGCCGAAAAGGCCCTCGCCGAGGCGAAACCCAAGGCCGATCCCGGCGCGGCGGACGAGCGCCGCAAGCGCGAGGCCGAAAAGCAGGCCGCCGATCAGGCCCTGGCCGAAGCCCAGCGCGCGGTGGACGACCTCAAAAAGAAGCTCGCCTCCGCCGCCCCCGAGGCGCGGCCGGATCTCGAGAAGGCGCTGGCCGACGCGCGCGCCCGGCGCAACGACCTGAGAACGCGGGCGGAAGCGGCGGCCCGGGCGCTGTCCGCCGCGCCCGCGGCGGCCGCCTCGCCGGATCCCGCTCTCGTTCAGGCCGTGGAGGCGGCGCGGGCGCGCCTGGCCGCGGCGGCGGCCGAACCGGAGAAGGTCCGCGCGGCGCGCGACCGGGAGCGCAAGGAGCTTGAGGCGGCCAAGGCCAAGGCCGAGCAGGCGCTCAAGGAAATCGAGGGCAAGCGCAAGGAGGCCGAAGCCAAGCTCGAGGCGGCCCGGAAGGGCGAGGCGGCGGCGGCCGCCGCGAGCGAGCAGGCCAAGGTCCAGCTCGAAAGCGCGCGCGGTCGGGTGGAAAAGGCCCGCGAGGCGGCGGATCGGGCCAAGAAGGCGATCGAGGAGGCCGCCGCGCGGCTGGCGCGGGAGAAGGAAGAGCACCGCCGCCGCGAGGAAGAGCGCAAGCGGCGGGCCGAGGAGCTGTCCAAGGCGGCGGTTCCGATTCAGGCGGCGGCCCTTTCGGCCGACGGCGCCTGGGCGGTCGTGGCCGCCGCCGACGGTTCGGTCCACGCCTTCGGGGCCGCCTCCGGAGCCGAAGCGGGCGTTCTGGACGGCGCCTCGCGGCCGGCGGTGGCGGCGGCGGTGACGCCGGCGGGGGAACTCGTGGGCATCCGTTCCGACGGGTCGGTCGTCGCGCGCGGCCTGCTGGGCCCCTGGACGCTTCACCGCACGATCGAACCGACCGCTCCCTCGCGCCCGCCGATCGACCGCGTGCTGGCGCTCGCCTTCAGCCCGGACGGGACGCTCCTGGCCGGCGCCGGTGGCGTGCCTTCGCGGGACGGCGAAATCGCGCTCTGGAATCCGGCGGACGGGTCGCTCGTGCGCGAGATCCCCGCGGCCCACAGCGACACGGTGTTCGACGTCGCCTTCAGCCCGGACGGGACGCTTCTGGCCAGCGTCGGCGCGGACAAGTTCGCCAAGATCTTCGAAGTCGCCTCCGGCCGCCTCGTGCGGTCCTTCGAGGGTCACACGCATCACGTCCTCGGGGTTTCCTGGAACCGCACGGGCCGGACGATCGCCACCGCGGGGGCCGACGAGACGGTCAAGGTGTGGGATGTCGAAACCGGGCAGCAGCGCCGGACCCTTCGAGGCTTTACGAAACAGGCGACTTCGATAGAATATCTTCCCTTCGAGGACCGCTTCGTCGTGGCCTCCGGAGGCGCGCCGGTCCGCCTGGTGCAGGAGAACGGCAACGCCGTCCGGACGTTCGACAGCCAGGGGGCGTTTCTCTACTCGGTGGCGGTGAGCGCCGAAACGCGCCTCCTGGCGGCCGGGGGCCTGGACGGGGTCCTCCGAGTGTGGAGGGTGGACGACGGGCAGTCGGTGGCCGTCTTCTCCCCTCCGGTCGCGAACCGATGATTGAAGAAGGGAAGAGGAGCCCATGGGCAAGGATCACCGCCGCAGCCATCTTCGCCGGGTCCGCCAGCGCCGCCAGAAGGTCCGGCGCCTGAAGGCGCGCCTGGCGGCCGCCACGAGTCAGGAAGAGCGCCAGCGCCTGATCGGCAAGATCGAAATCGTCACCCGCCGGCCCTTCGCCCCCGCCGCGAAGTAGGCCGATCGCGTCCGCCCGAGGCATTTTCAGGGCGTTCAAAACTCCACTCCCCCCGGTGGGCGTATAGTTACTGGAGTCCAGGAGCGGGACGGGGTCGGTCGGAGGTAACCGACGGCGGTGGATGGAGGTGCCCATCCATGCTGACGCTCCTCGGCGGCGCGCAAGGCGGCTTCTGCGACGGCGTCACGCGCCGATCCTTCCTTAAGATCGGGGGGCTCGCGCTCGGGGGCCTTTCGCTTCCGGATCTCCTTCGGGCGGAAGACAAGGCCGGCGTCCGCCGGTCCCACAAGGCCGTCATCATGATCTTCCTGGCCGGGGGACCTCCCCACCAGGATATGTTCGACCTCAAACCCGACGCGCCTTCCGAGATCCGCGGCGAGTTCCGGCCCATCTCGACGAACGTTCCCGGCATCGCCATCTGCGAGCTTTTCCCGCGGATGGCGCGGATTGCCGACAAATTGGCGTTCATCCGCTCGATCGTGGGCGCCCACGGCGACCACTTCGCCGTGCAGTGCTTCACGGGGCGCGACCCGCGCCAAGGACCCGTTCCCAAGGGGGGGTGGCCCTGCCTGGGCTCGGTCCTGGCCAAGCTCGAAGGTCCCGCTCACCCGGCTGTGCCTCCGGCTCTGGGGCTTTCGCCCAAGACCCAGCATCGCCCCTGGGGGGACAACGGCAGTCCCGGGTTCCTCGGGCCCGCGTACGCTCCCTTCACGCCGGAAGGGGACGAGGTCCGGTCCGACATGGTGCTCAAGGGAATCACGCTGGAACGCCTGCGCGACCGCAAGGGGCTTCTGGCGAGCTTCGATCAGTTCCGCCGCGAAGCGGACGCCTCCGGAGCGATGGAGGGCATGGACGTCTATCAGAGACAGGCCCTCGATGTTCTCACCTCGAGCCGGCTGGCGGAGGCCTTCGATCTCTCCAAGGAGGATCCCCGAACGGTCCAGCGGTACGGCCAGGGATCGTCGGCCTTCCAGGACGACGGCCCCTGGGCGCGGCTGGATCAGTTCCTCATGGCGCGGCGCCTCGTCGAGGCCGGAGCGCGCTGCGTGACCCTGGCCTTCGGCCGCTGGGACTGGCACGGGAGCACCTTCAAGAAAGCGCGGGAGAATTTCCCGCTTCTGGATCAGGGGGTGAGCGCCCTCGTCGAGGATCTGCACGCCCGCGGGCTCGACAAGGACGTGACCGTCGTCGTCTGGGGCGAATTCGGCCGGACGCCCACGATCAACAAGGACGGCGGCCGGGACCATTGGCCGCAGGTCAACTGCGCCCTCCTGGCCGGAGGAGGCATGCGCACCGGCCAGGTCATCGGCGCCACGGACCGGCTCGGCGGATCGGTCGTCGAGCGCCCCGTGCGCTTCGAGGAGGTCTTCGCGACGATCTACCGCAACCTGGGGATCGACGCGGCCCGGACCACCCTTCAGGACCTCGACGGCCGGCCCCAGTATCTGGTGGATCCGGAAGCGCGGCCGATCCGCGAGCTGGTCTGAGACATTTTCGCCGTCACGTTCCGTTCGACGGACGATATGAGCATTGGAGGGGAAGGCATAATGGATGCCCTCCCCGGCGCGAGCGGGATCTCCGGACCGGCGATGGGGGAGCGATGCGAGGTGGAGCCATGAGGGGATGCTCGGCGGTCGTGCTGATGCTCCTGATCGGGGCGGCGGACGGGGCCGTTCAGGACCCGGCCCGTCCCGTGGAGCTTCAGATCCAGGCGGCCGGCGCCGAGGAAAAGGACCTGAGCCGGCCGGCGCGCCTCGTGGGTCCCGACGCGCGGCTTCAGGTGGTGGTGACCGGCCGGTTCGCCGACGGCCGCCTGCGCGATCTCACGCACGACGTGAAGTACGCGGTCGAACCCGCGGGCGTGGTGGAGGTCCAACCCTCGGGCTTCGTGGCCCCGAAGGCCGACGGCAAAGCCGTTCTCACAGCGTCCTTCCCCGGCGGGCCGCAGGCGTCGGTCGAGATCGCCGTGGAGCGGTTCGACCATCCCCCGCCCCTGAGCTTTCCGAACCACATCACGCCCCTTTTCACGAAGCTCGGCTGCAACGCCGGCGGGTGTCACGGCAAGAGCGGCGGCCAGAACGGATTCCGGCTTTCGCTTCTGGGCTTCGAGCCCCCGGACGACTACGAGTATCTCGTCAAGGAATCGTTCGGCCGGAGGCTTCTGCCTTCGGCGCCGGAGCACAGCCTGCTTCTGCTCAAGGGCACCGGCATGCTCCCCCACGGCGGAGGCGAGCGGCTCCGCAAGGACAGTCACGACTACCGGCTTCTGGTGCGGTGGATCCGCCAGGGAATGCCCTACGGGCGGCCCGACGATCCGACGGTGACGGCCGTTTCCGTCTATCCGCGCCACCGGGTTCTGGCTCCGGACGGCCGCCAGCAGCTCAAGGTGACGGCCCATTACTCGGACGGCACGCGCGAAGACGTGACCCACACGGCCCGGTATGAGCCCAACGACAAGGCCATGGCGGAGGTGGACGAGTCCGGGCGGGTGCGGATGCTCGGCCAGCCGGGCGAGGTGGCCGTGATGGTCCGCTATCAGGACAAGGTGGCGGTGTTCGAGGCCACCGTGCCGCTCGGGGCGCCGGTGGCGAACCTTCCTCCCGTGCGCAATTTCATCGACGAACTGGTCTTCGCGAAACTCAAGCAGCTGGGGTTGCCGCCGTCGCCGCTGTGCGACGACGCCACGTTCCTGCGCCGGGTGACGCTGGACGTGACGGGCCGGCTGCCCTCGGCCGAGGAGGCGCGCCGGTTCCTGGCGGATGCGGATCCGGCCAAGCGGGACAAGTGGATCGACCGGCTTCTGGAGAGCCCCGCGTACGCGGACTTTTTCGCCAACAAGTGGTCGGCGATCCTTCGGAACCGCCGGAGCAAGGATACCTACACGGGGGGCAACTTCGCGTTCCACCGCTGGATCCGGGACGCCCTGGCGGAGAACCGGCCGTACGACCTTTTCGCGCGGCAGATCCTGACGGCGTCGGGGGAGATCAGCCTCAATCCGCCGGTGGCCTGGTGGCGTCAGGTGACCAAGGACTTCGAGCAGGTGGAGGACGTGGCGCAGCTTTTCCTCGGCGTGCGCATCCAGTGCGCCCGCTGCCACCACCATCCGTTCGAAAAGTGGAGCCGCGAGGACTACTACGGCCTGGCCGCCTTCTTCTCGCGCGTGGGGCGCAAGGAGGGGCTGGGGCCGGACGAGCCGCGCGTGTTCCACCAGCGGGGCGTGGCCCAGGCGCCCCATCCGCGGGGGGGACCGCCCCTCAAGCCCACGGGGCTCGGGGACCGGCCGCTGGAGCTTTCGCCCGACGAGGATCCCCGCCACGCGCTGGCGGACTGGATGACCCGCAAGGATAATCCGTTCTTCGCCCGGACGCTCGTCAACCGGTACTGGAAGCACTTCTTCAACCGCGGGATCGTGGATCCCGAGGACGACATGCGGGACACGAACCCCCCGGCGAACAAGGCGCTTCTGGAAGCCCTGACGCGGAAGTTCGTCGAGAGCGGCTACGATCTTAAGGAGCTCGTCCGGACGATCTGCCGGTCGAGCGCCTATCAGCTTTCTTCGCTGCCCAACGAGCACAACGCCAAGGACCGGCAGAGTTTCTCGCGGTACTACCCGCGGCGGCTGCCCGCGGAGGTGCTCCTGGACGCCATCGACCAGTTCAACGGCACGACCACCTCCTTCCAGGGTCTGCCCGCCGGGGTGCGGGCGGTGCAGATCCCGGACCACGGCGGGATTCCCTCGTACTTCCTGTCCGTCTTCGGCAAACCCGCGGGGGCCAGCGCCTGCGAGTGCGAGCGCGGCAACGACGCGTCGCTCGCCCAGAGCCTGCATCTGCTCAATTCGCAGGACATCCATGGGAAGCTCTCCTCCGGCGTGGCCAAGGAGCTGGCCGCGGACGGCAAGCGGACAGAGGAGGAGAAGATCGCGGAGCTCTACTATCGCGCCTTCAGCCGTCCACCCACGCCCCACGAGCTGCGGGTGGCGCTGGCGCACCTGGCCAAGTTCGACGCCAAGACGCGCCAGGCGGGCTACGAGGACATTCTCTGGGCGCTCATCAACACGAAGGAATTCCTCTTCAATCATTGAAACGGAGCGGGCGGCCGGGGCTATGGAGACATAGGAAGGGAGAAGAAGGAGGCCGGCATGCTCACGATCACCGGGGACCGCTATGTGCAGTGCGACGGCGTCACCCGCCGCGGGTTCCTCAAGGTCGGCTCGCTCGGCCTGGGGGGACTGGCGCTTTCGGATCTCCTGCGCCTGCAGGCGTGGGCCGGAACGGGGTCGTCCACCAAGGCGCTCATCAACGTCCACCTCTCCGGAGGACCCAGCCACCAGGATCTCTGGGATCTGAAGCCCGACGCCCCCTCGGAGTACCGCGGGGAGTTCCGTCCCATCGGGACCAATGTCCCCGGCATCGAAATCTGCGAGCTCCTGCCGCGTCTGGCCCGAATGGCCGACAAGTTCGCCCTTGTTCGGGGACTGGTGGGCTCGGTGGACGAGCATAGCTACTCGACCGCGATGACCGGGTATCCCGAGTCTTCACTGCGTTCGGTGGGCGGCCGTCCTTCGATCGGCTCGGTCGTTTCGAAGCTGGACCAGGAGCGCGGCGGGCGGTCGCTCCCGTACGTCTCGCTCATGGGCATGGTGACGCCGGGGTATCTCGGACCGGTCCACCAGCCGTACGTGCCGGACGGCACGGGGCGCGGCAACCTCCAGCTCGGCCGGATCGACGGCAACCGCCTGCGCAACCGCACGGAGCTTCTCGGGGCGCTCGACGGGCTCCGCCGGGACATCGACGCGAGCGGCCGGATGGAGGCGATGGACGCCTTCACGCAGAAGGCGGTCGAGGTGGTGACCTCCGGCCGGATGGCCGACGCGCTGGACCTCGGCAAGGAAAAGCCGGAGGTCGTGCGCCGGTACGTGGGCGACGGCGGCCGCCGGGCGGACGCGAACCGGAACTTCCTGCTGGCGCGCCGGCTCATCGAGGCGGGCGTCCGGTGCGTGGCGATGAGCTGGGGCGGCTGGGACACGCACGAAAACAACTTCCGGACGCTGCGCAACCAGCTTCCGGCGCTCGATCTGGGCCTGAGCGCGCTGCTGGAGGACCTGGACGCCCGCGGGATGCTGCGGGACGTGACGGTGGTCCTCTGGGGAGAGTTCGGCCGCACCCCCAAGGTGAACGACAAGGCGGGGCGCGATCACTGGCCGCGCGTGTCGGCCGCGTTCCTGGCGGGCGGCGGGGTGCGCGGCGGGCAGGTCGTGGGCGCCTCGGACCGCTACGCCGGCGAGGCGCTGAGTCCCGTCCACATCCACCAGGTGCACGCGACGCTCTATCACAACCTCGGGATCGACGCGCGGACGGCTCAGTTTACGGATCCGTCGGGGCGTCCTCAGTACCTCCTGGACATCCGGGAGCCGATCAAGGAGCTCCTCTGACGCCCCGGGGCCGGGGAGGGCGGGCCATGAAGAGAGCGGTCGGGGCGGTCGCGCTGGCGGCCGCCGCGCTGGCGGCGCCGGCGTGGTCCCAGCAGGCTTCCCCTCAGGTGCCCGAACCGCATCTGGCCGGCGTCTACCCCCTGGGGGTTCGCGCGGGCACGTCGGTCGAAGTGCGCCTCAGCGGCTCCGATCTCGAAGGCGTGGAGCGGCTGATCTTTTCGCATCCGGGCCTGGCGGCCGAGCCGGTCACGACGCCTCCGGACCGCTTTTATCCGCAGGGCCGCCGTCTTCCGGCCGCCTTTCGCGTGAAGGCGGCGGCCGACGTGCCGCCGGGGATCTACGAAGTCCGCGCGGCGGGCCTCTTCGGGATCTCCAACGCCCGCCGGTTCGTCGTGAGCGACCGCGACGAAGTTCTCGAGAACGAGCCCAACAACGAGCCCTCCCAGGCGCAGGAGGTGGCCTTCGGGACCTTCGTCCAGGGCCGCTGCGACGCCCAGAATTACGATTACTTTCGGCTGTCCCTTTCGAAGGGGCGGCGCGTCATCATCGACGGGCAGGCACTTCGCCTGGACTCCCGGGCTCAGCTCGTGATGGTGCTGCTGGACGCGGAAGACCGGGAGCATGCGCGCGCCGTGGGCACGCGGTTCCGGGATCCGCTCCTGGATTTCGTTCCTCCGGCCGACGGCGCCTATGTTCTGCGCGTTCATGATCTCGTCTACCGCGGAGGGGACGAGTACGGATACCGGATCGCGGCGGGCACGGGGCCGTGGATCGATGGGATG